>NZ_JBJHAD010000014.1:0-126741 GCF_054050875.1 Blastococcus sp. SYSU DS0541
AGTAAACGTGCTCGCGTTTCGGGGGGCCGGTCCCCGGGGTGGAGCCCGCCCGCGCCGCGGTGGGCGGGGACCGCGGGGGGACGAGACGGAGCCCCGGGGGCCCCCCCACGCCTCGCAGGCTCGGCGCGGGACCCTGCACCGCGGCCGCGGTGCAGGGTCCCGTCGTCAGCCGCTGCAGACGAGGCCGCGCCGCAGCGCTTCCAGGTTGGCGGCCATGAGGCCGGGATAGGTCTGCTCGGCCGTCACCCGCTCGATGGGGTGCAGCACGTCGGTCGCCAGCCCCAGGTCGGCGGCGAGGACCTCCGCCACGGAGGAGCCCGCGGCGGCCTCGAAGAAGATCGTCCGCGCGCCCGAGCTCAGGACCGCGTCGGCCGCGGCCCGCACCCGGCTCGGCGGAGGCTCGACCTGCGGGTCGAGGCCGGCGACCCCGACCTGGCGCAGGCCGTACCGGTCGGCGAGGTACCCGAACGCCTCGTGCGTCGCGAGCAGCGTGGCCCCCTGGCAGGGAGCGAGGGTCTCGGCGTACTCGCGGTCCAGGTCGGCGAGCGAGTCGGCCAGCCGTCCGGCCGCCGCGGCGTACTCCGCCGCGTGGTCGGGGTCGACCGCCGCGAGCTCCTCGGCCACCTGCTCGCCCAGCTCGGCCAGCCGGAGCGGGTCGAGCCAGAAGTGCGGGTCCCGCCCGCGGTCGGCCACGGCGGCGGCGTCCACCAGGTGCTCCGGTGGCTGCTGGTCGAGGAGCTCGTCGAGCGCCGGCTGCAGGCCGCCGGAGAGGTGGACGACGACGTCGGCCTCGCCGATGGCCGCGACGTCCCGGGGTGCCGGCTCCAGCCCGTGGGTGTCGTCGCCGGCGGGCGTCAGGTTGGCGACCTCGACGTGCTTCCCCCCGACCGCCTCGGCGACGTACTCGAGCGGGTACGACGAGACGAGGACGTCGACGCCGCCGTCGTCCGGTGGGCCGGCCGGGTCCCCGGCGCACCCGGAGACCGCGCACAGGACGAGCCCGGTGAGGGCCGCCCTCCGCGCGGCACCGGCGGCGATCACTCGCCGTTCTCGTCGTGCTCGTCGCCCTCGGCGTGCTCCTCGTCGCCGTGCTCGTGCGCGGTGCGCCCCTCGACGTCGCCGGAGACCCCGGCGAGCTCGATCGGTGCCACCTCCAGGTCGCCGCTCTTCCACACCGCGCCGCCCTCGACGTCGACCGCGTGGATCTGCTGGGTGGCGGGCTCGGTCACGTAGGCCATGCCGTCGACGACGACGACCTGCGGATGCGGGTCCTGCCAGTCCTCGGACTCCTCCCAGGGGCCGGTGACGGGGATGGAGCGGGTCACGGTGCCGGAGACCGGGTCGATGACCTGCAGGGCGCCGTCGTAGGTGAGGACCAGGCCCTCGCCGTTCGGCCCGCGGCCGAAGGAGCGGTACCAGTAGGGCGCCGGGAGGTCGACCAGGCGCAGCTCCGCGGTCGTCGTGTCGATCAGCGCGACGGTGCTGGACCGGTCCTCGGCGCTGCGCTCGTAGTCGCCGAGCACGATCGGCGACTCCTCGGTGCCGAACTGGTTGCCGATGCGCCCGTACTCGTCGGGGCTCTGGATCTTGGTGAGCTCGCCGCCGGCGTAGAGCACGGCGCCGTCCTGGCAGCCGATGACGATCGCCTCGTCGGCGGCCACGGTCTCGCCGTGGACGGCGGGACAGTCGTCGCGCGCGGCGATCTCCTGGCCGTGGGCGTCGAGGATCCGGACGCCGCTGCGCGACTCCTCGGTGCCCTCCGACACCAGCATCGTGCCGTCCTCCAGCTCGACCGCGACGCCGTGGTGGGCCTCCGGGGTGGAGGACCGGGTGAGCTCGACGTCGTCGTCGGCGATGTGCGCGCTGTCGAAGGCGGTGATGTCACCGGTGCCGTCGTCGAACAGGACGGTGCGGCCCGCGTGGGCGACCACGTGCCCGGGCTGCTCGGCCTCGAAGAGCACCTCGGTCAGCTCGGGGTCGGCGGTGTAGTAGTGCGCGTGGTCGCCGTGCGGCTCGCCCCAGGCCCCGCCGTCGAGGAGGCGGAAGCCGCCCTGCGTGGAGACCAGGAAGTGGCGGCCGTCGCCGGCGGGGTTGAGCCGGTTGAAGCCCTCGAGGGGTTCGTCGGCGAGCACCTCGAGGGTGGTGCCGTCGAGGACGAGCAGCCCGCCGTCGTAGGTGGCGGCCAGGCGCGGCTGGTTGGCGCCGACCTCGGTGGGCTCGGCGGCGGGGGAGGGGGTCGGCTCCTCCGCCGGCGCGGCGGTGGCGCCCGCGTCGGTCGATGCGCAGCCGGTGACGGCGGCCAGGGGGACGACCGCCGCGAGGACGGTGGTTCGGAGGGCGGCCAGGGGACGCACGGGGGGCTCCTTCACGGGATGGACGGGACGCCGACACCGTAACGAATACGACAATCATTCTCACTAGTCGGGTGCTCGCGGGCCCCGGGCCCTCGGCGCCGTCGCGCACGCGACCGGCGCGGGACGCACCGTCCCCGGGGCCGCAGGAAGGTCAGCTCCGCGTGGTACCCATGACGGGTGGGTGTGCGGAGTCTGCTGGGCCGGGTGATCGGAGCCGGGGTCCTCTCCGCCGTGCTCCTGGTGGTCTCCACGGCCCTCGGCATCTGGTGGACCGCGCGGCAGGACGCCCGGCCGCAGTCCGATGCCATCGTGGTTCTCGGGTCGGCCCAGTACAACGGCGTGCCGTCGTCGATCTTCGAGGCGCGACTGGAGCACGCGCTGAGGCTGTACGAGCAGGGCGTCGCCCCCGTGATCGTGACCGTGGGGGGCAAGGCCGCCGGCGACCAGTTCGCCGAGGCCGAGGCCGGCCGCGACTACCTCGCCGCCACCGGCGTCCCCGCCGAGTCGCTGCTCGCGGTGCCCGAGGGGGTGGACACCCTGGAGAGCATGCGGGTGGTCGGCGAGGCCTTCGCCGAGCGGGGCTGGGAGCGGGCCGTCCTGGTCACCGACCCCTGGCACGCGATGCGCGCCGAGCGCATGGCCGAGGACGCCGGGATGGAGGCGGAGAGCTCCCCGACCCGTCAGGGCCCGGCCGTGCAGACCCGCGCCACGCAGTTCCGCTACATCCTGCGGGAGACTGCTGCCTACCTGCTCTACCGAGTGACCGGTGAGAGCGTCGCCGGCGCACCCGGCATCGGCTGAGGGAGGACACGGTGCTCGAACTGGGCAAGGCCGGCACCTCCGGCGTCGGCGGGGGAGTCGTCCCCGTCCTGTCGGACGGCGCGGTCGTGGCGACCCTGTGGGCGGAGAACTGGCGGGAGGCGGCGACCGCCGTGATCGGTGACCCGCGCTGGCTCTTCGGCAAGCAGAAGGGCGTGCTCACCGGCCGCTGGGAGGTCGACCCCACCGACTCCTCCCGGCTGCGCGCCCGGCAGACGTCGTTCTGGAAGAGCACCTGGGGCCTCGACCTCGAGGGCGTCGTCCTGGAGCGGGCGACGGCGTCGGTGTGGAAGAGCTCTCACCGCTACACCGCCGGGGCGCGCACCGTCGCCGAGTCGGGGACGACAGGCGGCTGGTCGCCGCGGCCGACGCTCCACGCCGAGCCGACGGTGCCGCTGCACCACCAGGTCTTCCTGCTCTGGATCGAGCTCGTTCTCTCCCGCCGCAACACCGCCGTGACGGGGGGCGCGGTCGGGGTGGCCGTGATCGGCGGGAGCAGCTGATGGCCGGCCGGGGCCGCATCCGGGCGGCGGACATCGCGCTGGTGCGCGAGCGCAGCAAGATCGACGACATCGTGGGCGAGCACCTGCAGCTCAAGCGCGCCGGCGGCGGCAGCCTCAAGGGCCTGTGCCCCTTCCACGACGAGAAGTCGCCGTCCTTCCAGGTCACGCCGTCGAGGAACCTCTTCCATTGCTTTGGTTGCGGGGTAGGTGGCGACGTCATCTCCTTCGTCCAGCAGATCGACCACCTGTCGTTCAGCGAGGCCGTCGAGCTGCTGGCCAACCGCGCCAACATCGAGCTGAAGTACGAGGACGACGGCGGACGTCCCACCGCCGGGCCCGACCGCGCCTCGGTGGGACAGCGCGCGCGGCTGGTCGCGGCCAACACCGCGGCGGCCGCCTTCTACGCCGAGCAGCTGGGCACCCCCGATGCCGCGCCGGCCCGCCAGTTCCTCGCCGACCGCGCCTTCGACCGGCAGGCGGCGCTGGACTTCGGCTGCGGCTACGCCCCCGGCGGCTGGGACGGGCTGACCCGCCACCTTCGGGCCAAGGGCTTCACCCAGGCCGAGCTGGTGACGGCGGGGCTGGCGAAGGAGTCCTCCCGGGGCACGCTGATCGACCGGTTCCACCGCCGGCTGGTGTGGCCGATCCGCGACATCACCGGCGACGTCATCGGCTTCGGCGCCCGCAAGCTCATGGACGACGACCCGGGGCCCAAGTACCTCAACACCCCCGAGACGCCGCTCTACAAGAAGAGCTCGGTGCTCTACGGCATCGACCGCGCCAAGCGCGACATCGCCCGCCGGCACCAGGCGGTCGTCGTCGAGGGCTACACCGACGTCATGGCCTGCCACCTGGCCGGCGTGACGACGGCGGTGGCCTCCTGCGGCACCGCCTTCGGCGCCGAGCACATCGGCGTGCTCCGCCGGCTGCTCATGGACCAGGACGAGTTCCGCGGCGAGGTCGTCTACACCTTCGACGGCGACGCCGCCGGCCAGGCCGCGGCGATGAAGACCTTCGCCGAGGACCAGCGCTTCGTCGGGCAGACGTTCGTCGCGGTCGAGCAGGAGGGCCGCGACCCGTGCGAGCTGCGCCAGGAGCAGGGTGACGCCGCCGTCCGCGACCTCGTCGCCCGGCGCACCCCGCTGATCGCCTTCGTGCTGCGGACGACGCTGGCCGGCTACGACCTCGACACCGTCGAGGGCCGGGTCGCCGCGCTCGAGAAGACCGTGCCGCTGGTGGCGGGCATCAAGGACCACGCCCTGCGCCCGGCCTACGCCCGGGAGCTCGCCGGGATGATCGGCAACACGGACGAGGCCGAGGTGCTGGAGCGGGTGCGGCGGCTGACCGGCGACGGGGGAGGGGCGCCGTCGCGGGGCCGCCCGCGTGCGCCGAAGCGGACGCCGGACGATGCGGCGGTCGCCGTCGAGCGCGAGGCCGTGAAGGCCGCGCTGCAGGCGCCCGAGTACGCCGGTCCCTCCTTCGACGTCGTGCCTCCGGGTGCCTACACCGACCCGGACTACGCCGCCGTCGCCGCGGCCGTGGCCGGGGCGGGCGGCACCGCCGGCGTGACGGTGACGGGGCCGGCGTGGCTGGACCAGGTGGCGGCGCACTGCGAGCGGGAGAGCGCCCGGGCGCTGCTCACGGCGCTGGCGGTGGAGCCGATGCGCTCGGTCACCGGCGAGTGCGACCCCGCCTACGTGAACGCGATCCTCGCCCGGCTCCAGGAGATGGCGACCGTGCGCCAGGTGGCCGCGCTCAAGGGTCGCCTGCAGCGGATGAACCCGGTGGAGCAGGCCGACGAGTACACGAAGGTCTTCGGCCAGCTCGTCGCGTTGGAGCAGCAGGCGCGGTCGCTGCGCGAGCGGGCGATGGGCGGCCTCGCGTCGTGAGTCTGCTGGAGAACCTCCGGCGCCGGTTCGCGCGCCCGCCCGCGGAGGTGCGCGCCGCCCTGGCCGACCCCGACGAGCGCGTGCTCGCCTGGGGGGTGCTGGCCCGCGACGCCGGCTGGCTGGTGGCCACCTCCCGCGGCCTGCGGGTGATCGGCCCCTCGGGCGGTGGCGTGCTGCCGTGGCACGAGGTGGGGCACGCCCGCTGGGTCGCGACCGCCGACGGCGGCGGCTCCTTCAGCGTGACGCCCCTCGCCGAGGTGGAGCCGGGGGTGCAGGCGCGCCTGTCCGCCGTGCGGCACGTGCTCACCGACGCCGGCGACCTCCCGGCGACCGTGCGCCGGCGGGTCGACCAGACGATCGTGACCAGCCGCCGCAGCCCGCTGCCCGACCGGGGCGGCCTGCTGCTGGTGGCCCGGCGGGTCCCCGGTCAGGCAGCCCGCGAGTGGACCGTGGTCTTCGACGACGACGCCGACCGCGACGACCCGGTGGCCCGCGACATCGCGCGGCAGAAGCTCGCCGAGGCGCTGGCCGCCGAGCAGCCGGACTGAGCCGGCGGGCGGCTCAGCGGGGCGGCTCGCCGCCCAGCTGCGACTTCAGCGTCGAGACCGCGTCGTCGGCCTTCGCCTGCGCCATGCCGGCGAGGCTCTGCAGGCGCGGGTCGTCCTTGGCGTGCTCCCAGGTGCGGCGGATCTGCTCGTAGCGCTCGCGGCCGGCCCGCGATCCGAGCACGTAACCAGCACCGAATCCGGCGAGGAACGACAGCTTGGCCACGGGAACCTCCTGGTTGAACGGGCGGTGAACGACGGTCACCGTACCTGTGGCGGGCACCGCCCCGCCCCCGCGAGCCGCGTGCCGGGGCACATCGGCCGTGGGGTACTCTCGTCGGGCCAGCGGGTCGCGCCCGCTGATCCCCCGTAGCTCAATTGGCAGAGCATGCGACTGTTAATCGCAGGGTTATTGGTTCGAGTCCAATCGGGGGAGCAGAACAAGGCCTCCGACCAGCGGTTTCGCCAGTCGGGGGCCTTCGTCGTCCCTGTCCTGGGCGCTCGGCCCAGCACCTGCTCAGGTACGTGCAACGCCGACGCGCGCCACCTCAGCCGAGGACCAGCGCGGGGACCGTGCTTCGCGCACCGTCGGGCGGTGGTGTGGACGTCCGTCGTCATGGACGCCTCCTCGTGCCCGCTCGCGGCCTCGTGCGCCTCCCACGGTGCCGCGTTCGTCCCGGATGCGGCCGGGCACCGGGTGGCCGCATCCGTGCGCGCCGGACGCGACCGGTAGGAGCACGTACCGCCCTCGACGCCCATCCCCGAGTCCGACGCGCCGGCTGGGGAGGCCAGCCGGTCGGCCGTGTCCCGCGTCCCAACCTCCGTGTGAGCCCTGGGGCTTGCGGTATAGAGCCGGGATGGCTGTCGCCCCGAGCCCCGAAGAGGTCTACGAGCGCGCGAAGCACGAGGGTCGTCGTCGGCTCGCCATGTCGCCCCTGGACAAGGTCGCCACCGCGTTCATCGCCGGGGTGACGATCGTGTTCGGCATCGTGGCGCTCGGGGTCGTCGAGGGGCTGCTCGAACCGGACGTCGGCGGGGGAGTGGCGACCGTCGCGGGCGCGTTGGCGTTCGCCGTGGGCGTCGTGTTCCTGATCGTGGGACGGTCGGAGCTGTTCACCGAGGACTTCTTCGACCCCGTCGCGGCGGCGATCGAGGAGAAGGGCCGCAGGCCGTGGGTCCAGCTGGGCCGGCTGTGGCTGCTGACGTTCGCGCTGAACCTGGTGGGCGGCGGGATCCTGGTGGCGCTCATGACGGTGCCGGGCGCACTGCCCACCGGCGCTGCGGACGCCCTCGTCTCGGTGGCCGAGGACATCGCCGGCAAGGACTGGGCGGCGACCGTCGTCCGCGCCATCTTCGCCGGGGCGCTGATCACTCTGCTGTCGTACATGGTCCGGGCCTGCAACAGCATGGCGGCGCAGATCCTCGTCGCGTTCCTCGTCGGTTTCCTCCTGGCGCTGGGGCCGTTCGACCACGTCGTCGTCTCCGGGTTGCACCTGATGTTCGGCATCTGGCTCTCCGACGCCGTGGCCTACGTCGACCTGTGGAAGAACATCGGTCTGGCCACGGCGGGCAACATGATCGGTGGCCTTCTCCTGATCACCTTGACCCACACGGCCCAGGTCAAGAGCTAGCCGCGGCGCGGCGTCGCGTCGCGTCAGGCCGGCCGCGACCATGGCTGCGCCGGTGGCTTCCGCGCCGCCCGCGGGCTAGCGTCTCGGTGGGTCGAAGACGCGGCCTCTGCCCGCACCGGTGCGGGTGCCGGCCGTTGCCCTGCCGCCGCCGGCGACTCCTCCTCGTTCGCGAGGTGACCGCAGTGGCCCTGTCGTCCGCTTCTCCGACCGATTCGCACCACGAGGACGCCTCACGGCTCCTCGCGCGCCTGGACCTCGTGACCGGCCACCTGGAGCTGGTCGGACGGGTCGACCGGGCAACCGCGCACCTGCTCGAGGACGCCGTCTCCGCGCTCCTGCTCACCTCGTGCGCGCAGTGGACCCTCGACCTCAGCGCAGCCACGGTGGGCGATCAGCACGGTCTGCGCGCCATCGCCGTCGCCCACCGCCGGGCCACCCGGCACCGCCGGCAGTTCACCCTCCGGGGCGCTTCGCCCACCCTGCAGCGAGCGGCGCTGGATCTCGGTGGCGCGGCGCACCACCCAGGCGCGGGCGTCGTCAACCCGAACTGACCGGGCGTCACGCCCGCCGGGACGGGGAGGACGGGTGACGGCGCGTCGATCCGGGACGGTGATCATCAGGACGGCGAGGTCGCCGGTCCCGTACCGGGAGCCGGCGAGCCGCCCGGTGACCGCCGTCGGTCGCCCGCCTCGCGTCCGCCCGCCCGCCGGCAGCTGACGAGCCGGGGATCGCCCCGGCGTCCATGACGTTGCCGTGTCAACCTCGGCTCTACCGGGGAGCTCTCCTCCGCCGTCCGGGAACGCCTGCCAGACTTCTGTTCCTGGCGACGACGCGCGCCAGAGACACCTCTCCACCCCTTCCGGGACCGCGCGGACGCGTCTCCCCGTGGCAGGGCAGCCCTGGACGCCGGCTGGACGACCGCCCGACGACTCCGTCCACCCCTGCGGACCGTGCGCGACCTGACCTGAGTGGAGCGCGATGCCGCAGCAGACCGAAGCGCACCACCTGATCAAGGGTTTCGGCCGGGCCGTCGGCGGAGCCCTGCTCTTCGCCATGCCCGTCCTGATGACGATGGAGGTGTGGCGGCTGAGCCTCGCCGTCGACCGCTACCGCCTGGCCGCCCTCGCGGTCGGGACCGTCCTGCTGGTCATCGGCCTCGCCCGCCACCTGGGAGGCTCCGGAGCGTCGGGATGGCGCCCTGCTCTGGTGGACGCGGGCGTGGCGTTCCTCGCTGCCGCCGTCGCCGCAGCGGTCATCCTCACCACCCTCGACGTCCTGGACTGGCTGCGGAACTGGCAGGACGCGACCTCGATCCTCGGCCTGGAACTGCTGCCGGCCGCGGTCGGGGCCTCCTACGCCCGCACCCAGCTCGGGCAGAACAGCGCCTCACCGGGCAAGTCCGGGTACGGCCACGAGCTCTTCCTGATGGTGGCCGGGGCGGTGGTGTTCGCCGCGAACCTGGCACCGACGGAGGAGATCGTCCTGCTCGCGGCCACGATGACCCCCTGGCACACGCTGGCCCTCATCGGCGTCAGCCTCGCGCTGATGCACGCCTTCGTCTACGGGGTCGGTTTCGGCGGGCAGGAGCAGGATGAGGGCCCCGTCCGGGCCTTCACCACCTTCACCGTCGCCGGCTACGCGCTCGCGGTGTGCGTGTCGGCGTACCTCCTGTGGACGTTGGGCCGCTTCGACGACACCGGGCTGCTCATGGCGGTCACCGAGACGGTGGTCCTGGCCCTCCCGGCGAGCCTGGGCGCCGCGGCGGCCCGGCTCATCCTGTGACGAGAGGAAAGCCCCATGCCCGAATCCGACGAGGACGCCCAGGACCAGGGCGCCGGTGGTACGTCAGCGGCCGAGTACGCCGCGGGCGGCCTGGGCGGAGTGCTGGTGCTGCTGCTGATCGCCTTCCTCGGCTACCAGGCCGTCGCGGTCCGGGAGAGCGGCCCGGAGCTGGCCGTCGAGATAACGGCCATCGAGCAGGCAGGTCCCGGTTACGAGGTGCACGTACGGGTGCGCAACGACGGTGGGACCACGGCCGAGACGGTGCAGCTCAGCGGTCAGCTGACCCGGGACGGGCGTCAGGTCGAGCAGGCCTCCGCGAGCGTCGCCTACGTTCCGCCGGAGAGCCGGCGTGAGGCGGTGCTGGTGTTCTCGGCCGATCCGCGCGACGGCGAGCTCACGGTTGGTCCCGAGGGGTACAAGGTCGCCTGAGTCGGTGACCGCCGCGCTCGCGCACCCCCGCCCGGCGTCCTCATGACGCACGTGGTCACGGCCGCCGGCTGACGGGGCGACCGTCGGGGGATCGCCGCAGTCAGGGCCGACGGACGGCGTAGCGCAGCAGGACGACGCCGTTGCCGAACCGCCGGTTCTCCACCAGGTCCAGCTCGGTCGGTCCGTCGGCGCTCTCGAACAGCCGCCGGCCGCGGCCGAGGACGACCGGGCTGACGTAGAGGCGGTACTCGTCGACCAGGTCCAGCCGGCGGAAGGTCTGGACCAGGTCCACCCCGCCGAGCGTCATGTCCCCGCCCGGCTCCTGCTTCAGCGCGCGGATCTCGTCGGGGTCCACCGCTGCGCGCAGCGTCGCGTTGGGGCCCACCCGTTCCAGCGTGCGGGAGAAGACGATCTTCGGCGTGGCGCGCCAGATGCCGGCGAACTCCTGCATGACCGGCGGGAAGTCCGGGTTCTGGTCGGCGGTCGGCCAGACCGCCTCCATCAGCTCGTAGGTGACCCGGCCCTCCACGAATGCGCTCATCGTCGCGAGCTGCTGGTTGAAGTGCGCGTGGAGCTCCTCGTCGACCAGGTGCCAGCTCAGGTCGTGGTCCGGCCCCTCGAAGTAGCCGTCCAGCGACAGCGTCATCTGCACGACGATCTTGCGCATGCGTCCTCCTGATCCGTGACCGGGCGGGAGCTCAGACCGGTGGACTCCGGCGATCTCATCGGTCCCGCCGCTGCGGCTCGGCACCCGAGCGGTCAGGGAGTGCTCCCGCGGCCGTCGAACTCGGCGAGCAGCCGCCGCGGCGCACGTGCTCGCCACGCGTCCTCCACCAGCTCCGCGAGCTCGTCGACCGGGATCCGCCCGAGCCGCACCAGGACGACGGCGTACCCGTCGAAGTGCGGCGTCGTGAGGAAGACGTCGGGCGCCGCCGCGAGCAGCGAGGCCTTCACGCCCTCGTCGGCCACGCACACCCCCAGCACCGGCTCGTCCTCGTCCGGCGCCGCGGTGCCGAGCGCCGCGCGGTCGGCCGGCCGCAACGGCCGCACCCAGACGAAGCCCTTGCCGTGCACCCGCCACGACGGCTGCCCGCCGTACGAGGGGTGCTCGTCGGTGTCCGGCAGCCCGGCGACCAACCGTCGGACGTCTTCCCAGGTCGCCATCCCCGCAGTGTGGTCCCGTCGGGGCGCCGGTGGGAGGGTGCCTCCGGTGGCGCGGTGATCGGCCACCCGACGACCGGTGCAGCCATCGAGAGAGGAACGACCGTGCCGACCGACCCCTTCGCCGCCTTCCGGGCGGCGGTCGAGAGCCGTGACGTCGACGCCGCGGTGCGGCTGTTCGCGGACGACTGCGTCTTCCTGTCGCCGATCGTCCACGAGCCCTACCGCGGCACCGGGCCGCTGCACGCGATCCTCACCGGCGTGATGTCCGTCTTCGAGGACTTCCGCTACACCGCCTCCTACGCGGCCGACGGCGGGCACGTCCTCGCCTTCGACACCCGGGTCGGGGACCGCGCCCTCCAGGGCGTGGACATCCTGCGCGGCCGCGGCGGCGTCCTGACCGAACTCACGGTGATGGTCCGGCCCTACTCGGCCGCGACCGCGCTCCGCGAGCGGATGGCGGCGCTGCTCGCGTGAGGACGCCGGACCGGGGCACCGCTCCCCGTAGGGTGCAGCGCGCCACGGGGAGCCGGTGCGGGCGAGGAGGGAAGACGCGATGACGATGGGTCCCGATCGGGAGGACGCTCAGGACGAGGACCGCCCGCCGATCACCATCTTCGGCCCCGACTTCCCCTTCGCGTTCGACGACTGGATCACCCACCCCTCGGGCCTGGGGGCCGTCCCGCCCGAGCGGCACGGGGAGGAGGTCGCCATCGTCGGCGCCGGGATCTCCGGCCTCGTCGCGGCGTACGAGCTGATGAAGCTGGGCCTCAAGCCGGTCCTCTACGAGGCCTCGCAGATGGGGGGCCGGCTGCGGTCGGCCCGGTTCGAGGGCGCGCCGGAGGAGATCGTCGCCGAGCTGGGCGGCATGCGGTTCCCCGTGTCGTCGACCGCCTTCTACCGCTACGTCGACCTGCTCGGCCTGGAGACCAGGCCCTTTCCGAACCCGCTGACGCATGCGTCGGGCAGCACGGTCATCGACATCGAGGGCGAGACGCACTACGCGGAGTCCTCCGAGGCCCTGCCGCCGCTGTTCCGGGAGGTGGCGGCGGCGTGGGCCGACGCACTGCAGACCGTCGGGTTCGCCGAGATCCAGGACGCCATCCGGGCGCGCGACGTGAAGTCGCTCAAGGCGCTGTGGGACGAGCTCGTGCCCCTGTGGGACGACCGCACCTTCTACGACTTCATCGCCAGCTCGGAGGCGTTCTCGCGGCTGTCCTTCCACCACCGGGAGGTGTTCGGCCAGGTCGGCTTCGGCACCGGCGGCTGGGACTCCGACTTCCCGAACTCGATGCTGGAGATCTTCCGCGTGGTGATGACCAACTGCGACGAGGACCAGCGCTTCGTCGTCGGCGGGGTGGAGCAGGTGCCGTGGGGGTTGTGGAACCACGCCCCCGACGCGCCCGCGCACTGGCCGGCCGGGACGACGCTGGCGAAGCTCCACTCCGGCGGTCCCCGTGCCGGTGTCGCCGCCATCGCCCGGGACGCCGACGGCGCCTTCGCCGTCACCGACGCCTGGGGACACGTCGCCCGGTACCCCGCGGTGCTCGTCACCTGCCAGAGCTGGCTGCTGACGACGCAGATCGACTGCGACGAGAGCCTGTTCGCGCAGAAGATGTGGACGGCCCTGGACCGCACGCGCTACATGCAGTCGTCCAAGACCTTCGTGATGGTCGACCGGCCGTTCTGGAAGGACAAGGACCCGGTGACCGGCCGCGACGTCATGAGCATGACGCTGACCGACCGGCTGACCCGCGGCACGTACCTGTTCGACCACGGCGACGACAAGCCCGGTGTCATCTGCCTGACGTACTCGTGGATGAGCGACGCGCTGAAGATGCTGCCGTACCCGGTGGACCAGCGCGTGCGGCTGGCGCTCGGGGCGCTGAAGAAGATCTACCCCGGTCTGGACATCGCGCAGCACATCATCGGCGACCCGGTCACGATCTCCTGGGAGGCGGACGCGCACTTCCTCGGCGCCTTCAAGGGCGCCCTGCCGGGCCACTACCGGTACAACCACCGGATGTACTCCCATTTCGTGCAGGACGACTTCCCGCCCGAGCACCGGGGGATCTTCCTGGCCGGCGACGACGTCTCGTGGACGCCGGCCTGGGTCGAGGGCGCGGTGCAGACCTCCCTCAACGCGGTCTGGGGCATCATGCGGCACTTCGGGGGCCGCACCCACGCGGGCAACCCCGGCCCCGGCGACGTCTTCGCCGAGCTCGGCCCCGTCGCGCTGCCCGACTAGCTCACGCGGTGCCGGCGTCCAGGGTCGAGCGGCTCCAGTCGGGACGGCGCAGGGGGAGCCGGCTGTCCCCGCCCGGCCGCACGGCGAGGACCTGGTTCACCCCGACCCGGTGGCGCTCGAATGCCAGCGCCGAGCCGGCCAGGTAGAGCCGCCAGACGCGTGCCCGCCCCGGCGAGGACGCCCGCACGGCCTCGTCCCAGTGCGCCTCCAGGTTGCGCACCCACGCCCGGCAGGTCAGCGCGTAGTGCCGGCGCAGCGCCTCGACGTCGCACACCTCGAAGCCGGCCTCCTCCAGCACCTGCACGTGCGTGGCCAAGGGCTGCAGCTCGCCGTCGGGGAAGACGTAGCGCGTGAGGAACGACCCCGGGTCGGGGCGGTCGGGGCCGGCCGCGGGGCCGCGGGCGATCGCGTGGTTGAGCAGCCGGCCACCCGGCGCGAGCAGGTCGTGCAACCGGCCGGCGTACCGGGGCAGCTGGTCGCGGCCCACGTGCTCGGCCATGCCGACCGACGCGATGGCGTCGAACGGGCCGTCGTCGACCTCCCGGTAGTCCCGCAACCGCACCTCGACGCGGTCGGCGAGCCCGGCGTCGGCCAGCCGGCGGCGGGCCAGGTCCGCCTGGGCGCCCGAGATGGTCACCCCCACCACCGAGACGCCGTACCGGGAGGCCGCGTGCAGGGCCAGCGAGCCCCACCCGCAGCCGACGTCCAGCAGCCGCATCCCCGGTTCCAGTCCGAGCTTGCGGCAGACCAGGTCCAGCTTCGCCTCCTGCGCGCGCTCGAGCGTCGCGCCGGGCTCGGGGAAGTAGGCGCAGCTGTAGACCAGCGACGGGCCGAGCAGCAGGCGGTAGAAGTCGTTGCCGACGTCGTAGTGGTGGGTGATGGCGCTGCGGTCGCGGTGCAGCGAGTGCCGGAGGCCGTGCAGCCGGGCCTCCTCCGGCGGCGGCGCCGGAGGAGGCCCGAGGACCCCCAGCCGGAGCAGTGGGCCCGCCAGCCGGGCGAGCACCCGCCGGTCCAGGCGCAGGTCGGGCCGGGACGGCAGGTCGTCCGGGAAGCTCAGGGCGGCGTAGAGGTCCCCCTCGATGTCGAGGTCGCCGCTGACGTAGGCCCGGGCCAGGCCCAGCTCTCCCGGCGCGTGGACCAGGCGGCGCAGCGCCCTCCGGTGGTGCACCACGAGGGTGGGTGCGCCGTCGACGAGCGTCTCGGAGCCGTCCCAGCAGCGCACCGAGAGGGGGAGCGGTGCGCCGATCAGGAGGCTCCCCAGTTCGTGGACCAGCCGGCTCGCGCCCCGGTGCGCCATGCCCCGACCCTGGCAGAACGACCGCGCCCCGGGGGAGGGGTTCCGGCGCCGGCGTCCGCTTAGAACAGGTCGACGACGAACCGCCCCGCCGTCCAGACACCCAGCCCCATCAGCGCGCCCCCGAGCCCGAGGAGCAGGACGATCCAGGCCGCGGCGAGGCGGTCGCGCCAGGTCGACGCGTGCGGCGCGGGGGGCGTCGGATCGGGGAGCGGCCGGGCGAGCCACTGGGCGGCGTGCTGCTGGGTGCAGAAGTCGGCATCCACGAAGCGGAACTCGTCGGCCTCGTCGTGGCGGGTGACCTCGAGGTGGACCCAGCTGCGGCCGCCGTCCACGTCCGCCCAGGGACGGCCGCACGTGGCGCAGGCGGAGGCGTCGTGCCGGTCGGGCAGGATCACCCCCGGCACGGTAGCGGTGGGCGACGGCCCGCTGGACCAGGCGCACCGGGCCTCACGTGCCCGGCTCGTCCACTCCCCGGCTTGCTCCCTGCCGTGCCCTGGGGCCACCCTCGCACTAGCCGGCTCACGGTGCCGAAGGGATGCCGGCGCACCGGACGAGCGAGGAGAGGGCATGGTGGCCCAGCGACGGACGCGTGCGGGCAGGCGCGGGGGAGCCGCCGGCGGCCCCGGGCGCAGGGCCGCGCTCGTCCTGGCCCTCGCGCTCGGAGGCCTGGCCGCCTGCGGGGCCGGGGCGACGTCCCCGGCGCTGGAGGCCGAGGTGCAGGGGCTGCGGGAGGAGGTCGACGAGCTCCGCGACCGGGTCGAGGCGCTGGAGCAGCAGCCGCCCCCGTCCGCCGCCCCCAGCGGGGCCCCGCCCACGGAGGACCCCTCGGCGCCCGGCGACGGCGAGCCCACGCCCGACGGCGGTGCCGGGCAGCCGTTCGACGACCCCGCCGGCCTGTTCGAGGATCCCGAACCGCTGGTCGGGCAGGACGTCACGGTGACCGCCGAGGTGGTGGAGCTGGTCTCGGTCGCCGACGTGGGAGCCGCCTTCCGCCTAGGCGACGGAGACGGGACCACCGTCGGCGTGGTGACGCCGACCCCGCCCGGTGACCTCGAGGTCGGCGACGTCCTGCGGGTCACCGGACCCGTCGGGCGCGTCGAGCGGGATTCCTTCGAGGCGGACTTCGGGATCTCCGCCGACGTGCTGGCGGAGGACCCCGAGAGGCTGTTCACCGAGCTCGGCGGGGAGATCGCGGTCGCCGCCCGCGAGGCGGAGGTCGTGCGGCAGTCGTCCGGCTGAGCCGGAGCTACGGGAGGCCCGCGCCCGCCGCCGGTTGCGGTGCCGGTTCCGGTGCGGGTGGGGGCGCGGGTGCCGCCCCGTCCGGGACGGCGGGTGCCGGCCGGGGGGTGGCCAGCGGGTTGTCGCGGAGGTAGTCGAACACCCGGTAGGCGACGGCGACGAGCGGCACGGCCAGCAGCGCTCCGGCGAGGCCCCAGAGCAGCGAGCCGGCGGTCACCGAGACCAGGATGACCACCGGGTGCAGGCGCAGTGACCGGCCGACGATGATCGGGTGCAGGACATTGCCCTCGACCTGCTGCACCACCAGGACGGCGACCAGCACGATGATCGCATCGGTCAGGCCGTTGGTGACCAGGGTGACGAGCACGGCCACCGCCCCGCTCACGGTCGCGCCGAACAGGGGGATGAAGGCGCCGACGAACGTCAGCAGGGTGAGCGAGGGCCACAGCGGCACGCCCAGGATGACCAGCGCCAAGCCGATCCCCACCGCGTCGATCAGCGCCACGATGACGATGCCCCGCACGTACTGCGACAGCGTCGTCCACGCCGTCCGCCCGGCGCCGTCCACCTGGGCGCGCCGCCGGGCGGGCACGAGCCGCAGGACCCAGGCCCACATCGACGCCCCGTCCTTGAGCAGGAAGAAGGTCAGGAAGGCCACCAGGAGGACGGCGGCCAGGACGTAGAGGGCCATGCTCGCCGCCGCGGTCGGCTCCGGCGCGAGCCGGAAGAGGCGGTCCACCACGGCGTTGCGGGCCTCGGTGACCTGCTGCGGGTCCAGGCCCAGCGGCCCCTCGATCAGCCACACCCGGATCCGGTCGATCCCGGCGGCCAGGGGGCGGGTGAGGTTGCGCAGCTGGTCCGCGGCGCGGAAGCCGACGAGGAACCCGGCACCGATCAGGACACCGAACAGGAGGAGCACCGACAGCAGCGCCGCGGCCGCCCGGGGCAGCCCGCGGGCCAGCCACCGGGTGATCGGCGCGATGACGGCGGCGAGCAGCAGGGCCACGGCGATGGCGACCGTCACCAGCGGCAGGCGCAGCAGCACCCAGAACAGCAGCCAGGCGATCCCCGCCAGCGCCAGGACGGCGGCGCTGACGACGAGGGTCCGCACCGCCCACGCGGGTGCGGCGGGGACCGGGGCCAGCGGGTAGCGCTCGGGCGCCGTCGCGACGGTCCTCGGCGCGGGCGAGCCGGCGCCGTCCTGCGGCGGCACACCCGTCGCCCGCCTCGACCACCAGCTCACCGCCGTCGTCCCGTCCGCACAGTCGCTCCTCCGGTCCTGGTGATCCCGTTCCTCCCGTGCCGGTAGCGGCAACGGGGTACCTGCGCATCCTCGGCCACCGCGGCACGACCGGCCGGGCGAACCGCGACGGCGCGGTGGAGCACCGCTCCCGGCGCTCCACCGCGTGCCGCGTGCGTCAGCGGATCAGTCGTTCTGGCCCTGCTCCTGCAGCACCTCGATGCTGTCGGCGGAGATGGCCACCGATCCCTCCTCCTCCTGGAACCACGCGTCGGCGTCCTCGAAGAGCTCGTCGGAGGCGACGCCGAAGTCCTGCTCGAAGGTGTCGCGCTGCACCTGGACGACGGTGCCGGTGACCTGGACGACGTCGTTGGCGTCCATCTCCGCGGTCTGGGCGGCCGAGACGACGGCGATCGGGTCGCCCGACTCGCCGGCGATCCGGAAGGCGCTGCCGACGTCCGTGGTCGTCACCATCTCCGAGACCTCCGCGCTGACGGTGACCTCCTGGCCGACGTAGGACTGGCTGTCCTCGAAGAACGCGGCGGTGTCGTCCTCCGCCCCGAGCGGGTCGACGGGCGCCTCGGTGCCGACGCCCTCCTCGAGGGCACCCACCCGCTCGTCGAGGCCGGCCAGCTGGTCCTCGACCTGCTGGAGGTCGTCGGCGGTGACGCCGCCGGCCTCGGGACCTGCCGAGTCGTCGCTGCAGGCCGCGAGGCCGCCCAGGCCCAGCACGGCGGCGGCGAGCGCGGTCGCGGTTCGGCCCGCCCGCTGCTTGCCGGTGGACGTGGTTCGTGCTGCGTTCGTGGTCATGCTTCCCCCTCTGGGATCCGGCCGGTCGGAGCCCGGCCGATGTCGGTCTGGACGGCGCACCAGGTGCCCGCTGCACGGCAGGGGGGCGCGGTGTGTGCGCGCACCGACACGGATCCGACACCGATCCGCCACATGGTCACGGAGCGGTCACGGGCGGGGGCGAGGAGCAGGCGCCTCCCGGGTGGATTCCGCGGCGACGCGGTCCGGGCCCCTCCCGCCGGCAACGGCCCCCGGTTCTGTTGCGGTCCTCTTGCAGATCCGTGTCAGCACGGGTCGAATCGCTGTGACCGCCGCGCGGACGGGCACATCCGGCGCAGCGGCCGCCGACGTCGCGGCCGCTCCCGCCGTATCCCGGAGGTCGCCATGTCCCAGCCCGTCCTGTCCCGACCGACCTCGTCCGCGCCGCAGCCCCGGAGCCTCGCGGCCATCGACGGGGACCTCCGGTCCAGCCGCAGCGTCCGCCTGGACGCGGAACGGGAGCTCGCCGAGATCCGGCGGCGCCAGGAGGAGCTCGCCGATCTCGAGGCCTCCCTGCTGGTGACGATCGACTGCAGATCGCGGATGGTCGACCACCTCCTGGACGAACGGCTGCGCGCCGCGGCCGCCCTGCGCGCCCCGGCGGCCGAGGAGTGGCACCCGTTCGGCGCGCTGGGCTGAACGGGCCGTCTGCAGCGGGCTGCCGTCCGGGCACCGACGCCGGGCCCGGCACGGTTCGTCAGGAGAGGAGATCCGCCCGTGACCGACGACATCCCCCGCGTGGGCGCCGCCGACAGCAGCCTCGCCCTGCTCCGGGAGGGGTACACGTTCGGCACCCACCGTTTCGCCGCCGTGGGGACCGACGTCTTCGAGACGCGCCTGATGCTCCGGCCGGCCGTCATGGCCTATGGCGAGGAGGCGGCGCGGCTGCTGTACGAACCGGACCGGATGACCCGCCGCCGGGCGCTGCCTCCGACGGTGGTGACGCTCCTGCAGGACCTGGGCAGCGTCCAGATGCTGGACGGTTCGGCGCACCGCCACCGCAAGGCGATGTTCCTGTCCCTCATGACCCCTGCCGCGCTGGACGACCTGGCCGACCGGGTGGAGGGCGAGTGGCGGGACGGGGTGCGGCGGTGGGCCGGCGCGGGCGACGTCGTCCTGCTCGACGCCGTCCACGAGGTCCTCTGCCGGGCCGTGTGCGCGTGGGCCGGGATCCCGCTCACGCCGGCCGAGGTGGGTGAGCGCACCCGGCAGCTCGCCGCGATGGTGGCGGGCGCCGGGGCCGTGGGGCCGCGGAACCTCCGCGGGCAGGTCCGTCGGCACCGGGCCGAGCGCTGGGCCGGTGCGGTGATCGACCGGATCCGCAGCGGTGCGCTCCCCGTGGAGGAGGGTCGGGCCGCGGACGTGATCGCCTCGTACCGCGACGAGGAGGGCCGGTTGCTCGACCCGGAGGTCGCGCGGGTGGAGCTGATCAACGTGCTCCGCCCGACGGTGGCGGTGGCGCGGTACGTCGTCTTCGCGGGGCTCGCGCTCGCCCAGCACCCCGATGCCCGCGCCCGCGCCGCCGCCGACGAGGAGTACCGCCGCTGGTTCGTGCAGGAGGTCCGCCGCTACTACCCGTTCTTCCCGGCCGTGGGCGGACGGGTGCTCGAGCCGTTCGACTGGCGCGGCCGCCACTTCGGGCCCGGTGACTGGTTCCTCCTGGACGTCTACGCCACCAACCACGACCGCCGGCTGTGGGACGAGCCGGCTGCCTTCCGGCCCGAGCGGTTCGCCACCTGGGACGGCGGCCCGTACAGCTTCGTCCCCCAGGGCGGCGGGGACGTCGAGGCGGGGCACCGCTGCGCGGGCGAGTGGCTCACGATCACGGTGGTGGAGCGCGCCGTCCGGCTGCTCACCACGGCCATGACCTACGACGTCCCGCTGCAGGATCTGAGCATCGACCTGTCACGGATGCCGGCGGGCCCCGCCAGCGGGGTGCGCCTGTCCGCTGTCCGGCCGGTGGGGTGAACGGCGCGGCCCGCCCGCACCGCCCCGGGCCGGTGCTCCGTGTCGAAGCCGTGACAGCGGCGGCCGGGCGGTTTCCGCCGGCGGGTCCGGGTAGCCGTCCACCGGCACGACCCCCAGCGAGAGGAGATCCCCGTGTCCGCAGGACGGGTGGTGGCGGTGCGGACGACCCCGTCGGTCGTCCCGCCGATGGAGGAGAGCAACGAGGCCGAGCCGGAGCAGCTGGCCACGGCCCGCCGGCAGAGGGACGCCGACCGCCGGCTCGTGCCGGGCCTCGACGTCACCGTCACCGTGCCGGACGCCTCTCCGCGCGGGTCCGAGACCCCGTACGCGGGGTGACGGCGGTGCCCGGCTCCCAGGTCGCCGGCGTCTCCACCCGGCGGGTGGTCGAGTCGCTGCTGGGCGTGCCCTTCACCGAGGGCAACAGGGTCGACGTCCTGAGGGACGGCGACGAGACGTTCCCGGCGCTGCTGGAGGCCATCGCCGCCGCACGACGCAGCGTCGACCTGCTCTGGTTCTCCTGGCGGGGCGGGGAGATCAGCCACGAGGTCGCCGGAGCCCTCGCCCAGCGCGCCCAGGACGGCGTGCGCGTCCGGGTCCTGCTCGACGGCTACGGCGCCAAGCACATGGACCGGGGCGACCTGCGTGCCCTGCGCGGGGCCGGGTGCATCGTCTACTTCTATCGGCCCATGCACAGCTTCCGGGTCACCGCCTGGAACATGCGCACGCACCGCCGCGTGCTGGTGTGCGACGAGCAGGTCGGGTTCACCGGAGGGACGGGCATCGACTCCACGTGGACCGGGAGCGGCCGGCAGCCCGGGGACTGGCGGGACACCGCCTTCCGGGTCCGGGGACCGGCCGTCGCGGGCCTCCGCGCGGCCTTCGTGTCCGCCTGGATGCAGGCGCAGGTCCGCCTCCCGGGCGGGCTGGTCTCGGCCGAGGACGAGTTCCCGGAGCTTCCGCCGGCGGGCACCACGGCCGTCCAGGTGTTCCGGACGTCGTCGCAGCCGGGGTGGAGCGAGGCGGCCGTCGCCATCGCCGCGCTGCTGCAGGCCGCCCGGCAGGACGTCCGGATCACCACGCCCTACATCCGGCTGCCCCGGTGGCTGCGCCAGTTGCTCTGCGACACCGCCCGCCGAGGGGTGCGGGTGCGCGTGCTGGTCAGCGGACCGCACCAGGAGCGACCGTCGGTGCACCTGCAGGCGGAGCTGGACTTCCAGCCGCTGCTCGACGCCGGTGTCGAGATCTGGCGCTACCAGCCCTCGCTGCTCCACGCCAAGGTGGTCTCCGTCGACGGCGCCGTCGCGCTGGTCGGCACGACGAACGTCGACGTCCGGTCGCTCGCGCTCAACGAGCAGGTGGGACTGGTGCTCGACGACCCCGTGGTCGTGGGGGTGCTCGACCGCCACTTCGCCGACGACCTCTCGCTCAGCGAACGGGTCGACGCCGGCCGGTGGCGCGACCGGGGCCTCCGCAGGCGGGCGCTGGAGGTGGCCGCGGACGTGGTGGGGCGCCCCCTGCGGGGCATGGGGGCGGCCGGGCTGGCCGGTCGCCGCCCCTGAGAAGGCTGCGTTGCAGAACCGTGACGAAGGGCGCTCCCGGCGGTGGGCGGGTTCCTGCCGGGAATGGTCCGGAGGCCGAGCAACGCCCCCGCCGAGCGGCGCGGGCACCGACCGGATCCCTCGTGGACCGCTGAACGGACGGAGCAACCGCATGCACCGCAAGCCGCTGATCGTCGCCGCGCTGGCCGCTCCCCTGGCCCTCGCCGTCGCCGCACCCGCCGCTGCGGAGGAGGTCGAGGCCGTCGTGGTCCTCGACCCCGTCGGTGACGGCGGGGCGGCCGGGGAGGCCGACCTCGTCCTCGACGACGAGGCGCAAACGCTGCTGGTCCGCCTCGCAGCCGAGGGCCTGGAACCCGGGATCCCCGTCGCCGCCTTCCTCACCGCCGGTGGCGAAGGCGTCTGCCCGCCCGACGGCGCGGCCACCGGTGCGGAGGCGGCTCCCTCCGTCGGTGAGCCGGTGGTGGCGCTGACCACCGAGGGCGACATCGCCCCCGAGCCGGTCGTGGACGTCGACCGGGTGCCGGTCGTCACCGACGGCGGGGAGATCGCCATCGAGCGCACGTACGACGTCGCGGAGGTCGACCCGTTCGGTCTCGAGGAGGTCGTGCTCGTGGGCTACCGGATCGAGGACCCGGACGCCGGCATCGACGAGGCCCGGCCCGTCCTCTGCGGCACGGTCACCCAGGCATCCGCCGAGACCGCGGCCCCGGCGCCGTCGACCACCCCGGCGCCGTCCAGCGCGCCGTCGCCCACCCCCGCGCCGGAGGCCCCGACGACCGCCCAGGTCGAGCGCACCCCGGTCGGCGGCGTCGCCGCCGGTGGTGGCAGCACGGCCGGGACCGAGCACCAGGGGCTCCTCGCCCTGGGCGGCACCGCCCTCGTGGGTGCCGCCGTCGCCGCCGGCATGGCGGTCCGCCGGAGCCGCGGGACGCGCTGATCCCCGTCCGACCGCGGTCGGCCGGCGGCACTCGTCGTGCTCAGCCGGTCGACCGCATAGCGTGCGCCAGATCGGCCGCCTGGCGGCCCACCCGGGCGTCGTGCACCCGGATCAGGTGGCCGCCGGCTGCGGCCCCCAGGGCGCACGCCGCCGCGGTGGCGACGTCGAGGGGGGCATCGGGGAGGCCGAGGGCCCGGCGCAGGAAGAGCTTGTTGGAGACCGCCAGGAGCACAGGGAAGCCGAGGGCCGCCACCTCCCCGAGGTGCCCGAGCAGCCGCAACGACTGCTGCCAGGTCTTCCCGAGGTCGATGCCCGGGTCGACGACGACCTGCCGGTGGTCCAGCCCGGCGGTCAGCGCACGCTGCGCCAGGTCGGCCAGGCACCCGGTCACCTCGCCGACGACGTCGCCGTAGACCGGGTCGGGGTCGGGCACCCCCGGCGGCCGGCGGATGTGCGTGGCCACCACGGCCGCGCCGGCCCTGACGGCGGCGGGCAGGTAGCCCGGATCGCGGAACCCGCTCATGTCGTTGCCGAGCACGGCGCCCTCGGCGAACGCGGCGGCCGCGACGCCCGCGCGGGTGGTGTCCACCGCCAGCGGCAGGTCGAACCGGGCACCGAGGGCGGTGATCGTCCCCGCGGCGAGGTCCCGCTCCTCGTCCGGACCCACATCGGCTACGCCCACACCCCCCGGACGCGCCCCGAGCTCGAGCACGTCGGCACCGTCGGCCACGAGTCGCTCGGCGTGCGCGAGCAGGGCGTCGAGCGCGTAGTGGGCGCCGCGGTCGTGGAACGAGTCGCGCGTCCGGTTGAGGATGCCCACGACCAGCGGGCGCCGGGAGAGGTCGACGAGCTCGGGACCGAGGCTCAGGAACACCCGTCCAGGCCTACCAGACCCGTCCTGCGGCGGCAGGGTCGTGCACCACCCGCTCGAGCACGGTGAAGGTCCGTCGGGCCATGAGGCCGGCGTCGAACTCGGCCTCGGCCCGCCGGCGTGCCGCCGCGCCGAGCGCGTTCCGCCGGCCGTCGTCGAGGAGCAGCGACCGGAGTGCGCCGGCGAGCGCGCCCGGGTCCTCGGCGGGCACCACCACGGCGTCGTCGCCGACCGCCTCCCGGACCGCGCCGACGTCCGTGGCGACGCACGGCAGGCCCTCGGCCATCGCCTCCAGCAGCACCAGTGGCAGGGCCTCCCGGCGCGAGGAGAGGCAGAACAGGTCGAGGCCGGCCAGGAAGCCGCGGACGTCGGTGACGAAGCCGGGGAACGCGACCGGCAGCCCCTGCGCCCGCGACCGGAGCGCGGTGCGGTCCCGCCCGTCCCCGCCGATCACCACGTCGAACCGGAGGCCCTCGGTGACCAGCCGCCCGACCGCCTCGAGCAGGACGTCGAACCCCTTCTGCGCGGTCAGCCGGCCCAGCGCACCCAGCCGCGGCACGGGCCCACCGGCCGGCCCCGCCGGGTTCGGGGGGACCGGCACGCCGTTGGGCACCACGTGCACCCGGTCGGGGCCCAGGCCGAGGTCGGCCAGCAGCAGCGCCCGTCCGTCGGCCGACGGGGTGAGGACGGCGCCGAGCCGGGCGAGGAGCGCCGCGAGCGCTGCCCGCTGCGCACCGGTGCCCGTGCTCCCGGCCAGGTGCAGCGTGGCGGTGGTGGGGGAGACCGCGAGCGCGGCCGCGACGGCGGCGGCGTTGGAGCCCGGGTCCACCAGGTTGACGGCGACCACGTCGGGGCGCTGCCCCCCGATCGCCGTCTGCACCTCCGGGGCGCGCGCGGTGTGCCGGGCGAGCGGGACGACGGCGCACGGCAGGTCCCCGCAGGCCGCCCGGAAACCGGCTGCCACGGGCTCGGCGCAGACCAGCGAGGCCGCCCAGCCGAGGCCGGCCGCGTGCCGCAGGAGGTGGGTCAGGTAGACCTCCGCGCCACCCCAGGCGTCGGAGTCGCTGACGAAGGTGACCCGCGCCGGCCGCACGGCGCTCACCGTTCCCGCGGCGGGCCGACCAGCTCCCGGGCCCGGGCGAGCACGGCGGCCGGGGTGATCGCCGCGGAGCAGCGGAAGTCGATCGGGCACTCCAGGTGCGGGCACGGCGCGCAGGGGACGTCGGGAGCGAGCCACCGGTGCCGGGGCCCCCGGTAGGCCCAGCGGGCCGGGTCACCGGGGAGGAAGACCGTGACGCTCCGGGCGCCCACCGCCGCCGCGAGGTGCGCGGTGCCGGTGTCGTTGCCCACGAGCACGGCGCTGTCCCGCAGCAGCGCGGCCAGCGCGCCCAGGCCCGTGGTCCCCGTCAGGTCCACCGCGGGGGCCCGCATGGCCGCCACCAGCCCCGCGCTGACCCCGGCCTCACCGGGGACCCCGGTCACCACGACGTCCAGCCCGTCGGCGGCCAGGGCGTCGCCGACGGCGGCGTAGCGCGCCACCGGCCAGCGTCGGGTCGGGGAGGAGGCGCCCGGGTGCAGGACGGCGTACCGGCCGGGCTCGAGGCCGTGGCGCTCCAGGAGGCTCCGGTGCTCGGCCTCCTCACCCCCGTGGACGGGGAACCACACGGCGGGTGGGTCGCCGGCGGGCAGCCCCAGGTGCTCGAGCAGCCGGAGGTGCCGGTCGACCTCGTGCAGGCCCAGCGGGTAGCGCAGGTGCAGGTGCTCCTCCCCGGGCGGCGGGGTCCAGCCGGTCGGGGCGAAGCCGCCGACGAGCCGTGCGCCGAGCGAGGTGGCGACCTGGTTGGCCGCGGGGCGGTCCCCGTACACCTGCAGGGCGAGGTCGAAGCGCCGGCTGCGGGCCGCGTCGCGGAACGGCGCCCACCCGGCCCGGTCGACCGGACCGTCGGGGATCCCCTCGCACCCGGGGAACGGGAGCAGTTCGTCCACGGTGTCACCCAGGCGCTCGACCACCGGTGCCATGCGCGCCCAGGTGATCAGCGTGACGTGGGCGTCGGGCCGGGCGGAGCGGAGCCGGCGCAGCGCGGGCGCGCTGCAGAGCAGGTCGCCCAGGCCCACCCGGAGACGGACCAGTGCGATCCGGGAGACCTCCGGGTCGGTGAGCGGCGCGACCGTCACGGCGACCTCCTGCCCAGGTCGGTGGCGCACTACACAGCGTCGGGCCGGTGCGCGTGCCAACGTGTGCCCATGACGGGAACCGAGGGGAGAGCCGCCGGTGAACTGCGCGTTCTCCGGCTCTGCAGCGTCTACGAGCCCATGCCGGACCGCGGTCGGGGACCGGGCGCGGAGCTCGACGGGCGCACCGCGAGGTTCGACCCCATCGGCGGGATGCAGAACCACACGGCGGCGCTGACCCGCTGCTTGGACGCGCAGGGCGTCGCGCAGACCGTGCTGACCTCGCGGCTGGCCGGCCCCCGGGGGACCAGCCGGCTCGGCGACGGCGCGCTGGTCGTCCGTGTCGGCCTGCCCGTCCGCTTCCTGCGCCAGTGCTGGGCCGTCGCGGCCCTGCCGGCCGCGCTGCGCCGGCGGGTGGGGGTCGACGTCGTCCACGCCCACCAGGGGGAGGACCTCGCCGTCCTGCCGCTGGCCCGGCTGGCCGCCCGCCGGCACGGGTGCCCCCTGGTGGTGACCGTCCACTGCAGCGTGCGGCACACCATGCGTGGGCGCGGCCTGAGGGCCCGCCTGCTGCACCGGCTCGGCGGGGCGGTCGAGCGGGCGGCCCTGCGGCGGGCGGACGCGGTCGTCGTGCTGACCGCCCGGGCGCGGGCGGGGCTGCTGGCCGACGGGGTCGCGGAGGACCGCGTCCACGTCATCCCGTCCGGCTTCGACCCGGCGCTCTTCCGGCCCCCGGCCGACCGGCCCGGGAGCCGCCCCACCGGTGGCCTGCGGATCGGCTACGTCGGGCGGCTCGCCCCGCAGAAGCGGCCGGACCTCGTGGTCCGGGCGTTCGGGCGCATGGCCGAGCCGGCGCAACTGGTGGTGGTCGGGGACGGCCCCGAGCGCCCCCGCGTCGAGTCGCTGGTGGCCCGGAGCCCCGCCCGCGACCGGATCAGGCTGTCGGGGTTCGTCCCCCACGACGCAGTGCCCGGCGTCCTCGAGGGGCTGGACGTCCTGGTCCTCCCCTCGGCCTACGAGGAGATGGGGTCGGTCCTGGTCGAGGCGATGGCCGCCGGCCTGCCCGTCGTCGCCAGCGACGTCGGCGGCATCCCCGAGGTCGTGCGGGACGGCGAGACGGGGCTGCTCGTCCCACCGGGCGACGTCGCCGCGCTCGCCGCGGCCCTCGACCGGCTGGTGGCGGATGACCGACTCCGCGGCCGCCTCGCCCGGGCGGCGCGCTGCCGGGCGGCGGCGTACGCATGGCCCGAGCTGTCGTCGCGAGTGGCCGGGGTCTACGCCGCGGTCCTGGGCCGGGTGACCGCCTCCTCGGCGCGCGCGTGAGGCCGGCACCACCGCGCATCGGCGTGCTGGTGCCGGTGCACGACCAGGCGGCCTTCCTCCCCGGGGCGCTGGGCAGCCTGCTCACCCAGCAGGAGGAGGGCTGGGAGGCCGTCGTCCTCGACGACGGGTCCACCGACCCGGCCGCGGTCCGGGCGGTGGTGGCGGCCCTCGGCGATCCCCGGATCCGGGTCTCCCGGACGCCGGGCAACCGCGGCCTGGGCGCCACGCTGAACCGCGGGCTCGCCGCCACGGGCGCCCCGGTCGTGGCCTACCTCCCCGCCGACGACCTCTGGTTCCCCGACCACCTGACGGCGCTGCTCGAGGCCCTCGCCGTCCCCGGCGCGGTCTGGGCCCGGTCCCGGCCGGACGCCGACCCGGGCACGCCCTACGCCCAGCTGGTGCAGGTGGCCCATCGCCGCACTCCCGACCGGTGGACCGAACGCGCCGAGCTGGAGACCGACGACCTCGACCGGCTGTTCTGGTCCCGGCTGGCCGCCCGCGCCCCGGCGGTCGACACCGGGCGGACGACCTGCCGGTGGACGGTGCACCCCGGCCAGCGGTCCCGCGCCATCCGCGAGGCCTTCGACGGCGGGCTCAACGTCTTCCGCAGCCGCTACCGGGTGCCGGCCCCGCTGCGGTTCGCTTCGACCGACGGCGGCGAGGTCGACGAGGTCGCCCGCTACGCCCGGTTCCGGGAGCGGAGCTACCCCCCGGCGCCGGACGGGCTGGACGTCCTGGTCGTCGGGGAGCTGGCGTTCAACCCCGAACGGGTGCTCGCGCTGGCCGAGCGCGGCCACCGGCTCTCCGGGCTGTGGACCCGCCGCGGGCTCGGCGACGCGACGGTCGGGCCGCTGCCGTTCGGCCACGTCGCCGACGTCGACCGCGACGGGTGGCGCGACGCCGTCCGCTCGCGCCCCCCGGACGCCGTGTGGGCGCAGCTGAACTGGCGCGCCGTGCCGCTGGCGCACGCCGTGCGCCGGGCCTTCCCCGACGTGCCGTTCGTCTGGCACTTCAAGGAGGCCCCGCAGCGCAGCCTCGTCCGGGGGGAGTGGCCGCTGCTGGCCGACCTGGTCACCGGCTCGGACGCCTGCCTGCTCGCCACCGAGGAGGAGCGGGACTGGTTCCTCGCCGCGCTGCCGGGGCAGGCCGACCCGCGGCGGCTCGGGGTGCTCGACGGCGACCTGCCGCCACGCGAGTGGCAGGACGGCCCGCTGGCGCCCAAACTCTCGGCCGCCGACGGGGAGCCGCACACGGTGGTGGTCGGCCGTCCGGCCGGGCTGGACGCCGACCTGGTGCTCGACCTGGCCCGCCGCGGCATCCACGTGCACCTGCACGGCCAGGTGCGCGCCCCCGGGCCCAAGGGGGCCTGGACCACCTGGCTGGACCGCGCGCTGGCCGAGGCCCCCCGGTACGTGCACCTGCACCCCGCCGTCGGCCCCGAGGACTGGGTCGAGGTCTTCTCCCGCTACGACGCCGGCTGGCTGCACCGCTTCCGCAGCGCCAACGGCGGCGACCTGCGGCGGGCGAGCTGGGACGACCTGAACTCCCCGGCTCGGCTGCCGGTGCTGCTCGCCGCGGGGTTGCCGCTGCTCCAGCAGGCGAACCCGGGCTCGGTCGTCTCCGTGGAGCGCGTGCTCCGCCAGGACGGCACCGGGCTCTTCTACCGGACCGTCGACGACGTCGCCGCGGTGCTAGCGCGGGAGGTCGCCGACCGGCGGGCGGGCGCCGCGGCGCTCGCGGTGCGCCCGCGGTACACCTTCGACGCGCACGCCGATCGGTTGTCCGCGCTGCTGCGGTCGCTGGCCCGGTGACCGCTCAGGGCCGCGCACCCGCGACGGTGACCGACCGGTAGGTGTCCAGCAGGGCGGCCACGTGCGCGGCCGGGTCGTGCCGGCGCCGGACCCGCTCCCAGGCGGCGCGGCCCATGGCGTCCGCCGCCGCCCGGTCGGTGACGCCGAGGCTCAGGGCGCCGGCCAGGGCGACCGGGTCGCCCGGGGGGACGAGCCGCCCGGTCTCGCCGTCCGCCACGAGCTCCGGGATCCCGCCCACCGCCGTCGCCACCACCGGCACCCCCTGGGCGGCGGGCTCGAGCACCGCCATGGGGGAGTTCTCCCACCACACCGCCGGGAGCACCGCCACGGCGGCCCGCCGGAGACGGGCGGCCACCTCCGCCGCCGGCAGCGGACCCAGGACGTCGACCGGCAGCGCCTCGGCCGCCACCCGACGGCGCACCTCGCCCTCCAGGCGCCCCGACCCGATCAGCTGCACCCGCACCCCCTCGGGCAGCCCGGTCGACGCGTCGAGCAGCGTGTGCACGCCCTTCTCCGCGACGAGGCGGCTCGCGTACACGACGACGGGGGGCTGATCGGGGTCGTGGCGGGGCGTGGCGGCGGCGACGACCGGGTTGGGCAGCACGTCGATGCGGCCGGCCGGCAGCCCGCCCTCGACGACCCGGTCGCGCAGGAACGCGCTGGGGGAGATGAACCGGTCGACCCGCTGGTACAGCCCACGGGCGCGGGAGACGTAGCCGTCCGCGGCCGCCGCGATCGAGCGCCAGCGCGAACCCTCCAGGCAGCGGTGCCGCACCACCTCGAGGTAGCGGCCCGACAGGCAGCGGGTGCACGGCGCGCCCTCGGTGAAGAACCGGTAGTTCGGGCACACCGGCTTGTAGTCGTGCAGGGTCATGACGGTCGGCACGCCGCCGCGGCGCAGCGCGTCGAGGGCCGACGTCGTCAGCCGCTCGAAGACGTGGTGCACATGCGCGACGTCGGGTCGTATCTCGCGGACCACCTGCGACAGCGCCCGGTACGAGCGCGGGGACCACGTGCCCGCCCACGCCTCCCCGAACCGGGTGCGCGCCCGGCTGCCCGCCGCCTCCGGGAGCCGGTGGCGCACCGGGGTGGGCAGGGTCCGCTCCTCGGCCACGGCGAACGGCACGACCTCGTGCCCGGCGGCGCGCAGGAGCTCGGCGGTGAGGACCAGCACGGTCTCCGCACCGCCGGGGCCCTCGGTCCAGTGGTTGCCGACCAGCAGGATCCGCACGGCGGCTCACTCCCCGGGGACGGGCTCGGCGACCTCGAGGACCACGGGCTCGCCGGGACCGGCCACCCCGAGGTTCCGCACGGTCGGGCCGGTCACCCGGCGGTCCCGTCCAGGTCGACCGCGCCGCCGTCGGCGGCCGCTCGCGCGACCGCGACGGCGAGCCGGTGCGTGCGCAGGGCCTCGGCGTAGGGGGCCCGGACGTCCTCGCCCTCGCCGCGGACGGCGTCGACGAACGCCCGGTCTTCGGCGGCGATCGGGTCGACGGCGGCGGTGACCGTGCGCTCCCCGTCCGCGTCGGAGACGGTCATCTCCCGCTCGGTGAGCCGCAGGCCCAGCCCCGGGGCGACGACCTCGAGGCCGATCCGGAAGCCGCGGGGGAGGAGGCAGCTGGAGGTGAAGGAGCCGACCGCGCCGTCGGCGAACCGCAGGGCGGCCGTGCTGGCGTGCAGGATGTCGCCCGGCCCGTCGGCCGAGCGCACGCCGAGAGCCCGGCCGGAGGTCACCTCGCCGGCGAGCAGCCGGGCGACATCGAGCAGGTGGGTGACCTGCTCGACGGTCTGCCCGCCCGAGGCGTTCTGGCGGGCCCACCAGTCGACCCGGGGGGCCTTGTCCAGCCAGGCCCCGGAGACCAGCCGGGCCGGGCGGTCGGCGAGCAGCCGGCGGGCGTGCTCCACCGTGTCCAGGTACCGCCAGTGGTAGCCGACGGCGGTCAGCAGCGCGGCCTCCTCGATCCGGCCGGCCAGCCGCTCGGCGGTGGAGAGGTCGGCGGCCAGCGGCTTCTCCACGAACAGCGGGAGACCCCGGTCGACGGCCGCGTCCTCGACCGCGCCGTGGGCCGACGGCGGGACGCAGACGTAGAGGCCGTCCAGGTCGCCGCGGTCCAGGAGCTCCCGCCAGTCCGCGTACGCCGCTGCCCCCGCGGTGCCGGCCAGGCGCTCGGCCCGGTCGGGTCGCGGATCGGCGACCCCGACCACCTGCGCCCCGGGCACGGTCGCGAGCGATTCCACGTGCCGGCCGGCGATGAAGCCCGCCGACGATGCCGATCCGCACACCCATGGCTGCGGGCTTCCCCCGCACGGCGGCGCGGGAACCTCCCGGGGGCGGCTCATGACGATCCTGCGTCGATCCCCGCGGACCCGGTGTCCCGCCCGCCGGCGCGGGTCAACGCACCCGACGTGGCGGAGACGACGCGGTCGGCAGGTGCAGGGACGGCGCGGGCCCACCCGCTGGGCCGGGGGAGCGCAGCCCTGGCGGGGGTGGCGGCGGTGGCCGCGGGGCTCGGGCTGGCCGAGCTCGTCGCCGGGCTGATCCCCGGCGCTCCTTCCCTCGTCATCGCCGTCGGGGATGCGGTCATCGACAGCGTGCCCGGCTGGCTCGAGCAGTGGGCGATCGCGACGCTGGGCGCCGCTGACAAGCCCGTCCTCCTGGGCGGCGTCCTGCTCGTCTCCGTGCTGATCGGCGCCGCGCTGGGAGTGCTCGCCCGGCGCCACGTCATCCTGGCCGCCGGCGGGTTCGCCCTGTTCGCGACGCTCGGCGTCGTGGCCGCGCTGGCCGACGACCGCAACCCCGTCTTCCTCACCGTGCTCGTGGGGCTGGTCGGTGCCGCCACCGGCATCGCGGTGCTGGGTCTGCTCGTCGTGGGCCTGCCCCGCCGCGCGGTGTCGGCGGATGGCCGCTCGTCGACCGCCGACCCGGCCGACCCGGGAACGGTGCCCGCGATGAGCGAGCTGGACCGGCGGCGGTTCCTGGCCGTGACCGGTGGTGCCACCGTGCTCGGCGTGCTCGCCGGCGTCGGGGGCCACCTGCTCTCCGGCCGGGAGCGGCTCGACGAGCTGCGGGCCGCCATCCGGCTGCCGGTCCCGGTGAGGCAGGCCGGCCCCGTGCCTCCCGGCGCCTCCTTCGACATCCCGGGCCTCACCCCGCTGTTCATCCCGAACGAGGAATTCTACCGGATCGACACCGCGCTCCGGGTGCCCACCGTGGACCCCGAGACCTGGCGGCTGGAGATCCGCGGGATGGTCGACGACCCGTTCACCCTGACCTACGCCGACCTCATGGAGCTGCCGCAGATCGAGGCCGACATCACCATCGCCTGCGTCTCCAACGAGGTCGGCGGCGACCTCGTCGGCAACGCCCGCTGGCAGGGCGTGCCGCTGCGCGCGCTCCTCGAGCGGGCCGGGCTGCAGGAGGGCGCCACCCAGCTCATCGGCCGCTCCGTCGACGGCTTCACCGCCGGGTTCCCCACCCTGACCGCCCTCGACGTGGAGGAGGCGATGGTGGCGGTGGCGATGAACGGGGAGCCGTTGCCCGCCGAGCACGGCTTCCCGGCCCGCCTCGTGGTCCCCGGCCTCTACGGCTACGTCTCGGCGACGAAGTGGCTCTCGGCGATCGAGCTCACCGACTGGGACGTCGACGGGTACTGGATCCCGCGCGGCTGGGCCAAGGAGGGGCCGATCAAGACGCAGGCCCGCATCGACGTCCCCGCGTCCGGGAGCACCGTCCCCGCCGCGCGGCGCCCCATCGCCGGGGTCGCGTGGGCGCCGACACGGGGGATCGAGCGGGTCGAGGTGCGCATCGACGACGGCCCGTGGCAGGAGGCCGAGCTCGCCGAGTCCTACGACGTCGACGTCTGGCGCCAGTGGTACCTGCCCTGGGACCCGACGCCCGGGCGGCACGTGATCGCCGCACGGGCGACCGACGGGCTCGGCGAGGTGCAGACCGACGAGCGCACCCCCGTGGCGCCCGACGGTGCGTCCGGCTACCCGGTGATCGAGGTTCTGGTCCAGGCGTGAGCGCCGGGCGGCCGATCAGGCGGCGGCGTCCCGCTCACCGCCGACCCGGTCGACCCAGCGCGCCACCTGCTCCACCACCACGTCCGGGTCGGTCAGGGGCAGCATGTGACCGGCTCGGGGCACCTGCACCAGCTCCCCGTCGGGCAGGGCGGAGAGCAGCCGGTGGATCTCCGCGTTCGGCACCTCCGGGTCGCGGTCGCCGTGCACGAGCAGCGTGGGGGCGGTGAGGGAGTGCGCCCGCCGGACGCCGTCCTCGGTCAGGGCGCCCAGCGCCGATCCGGCCAGGGCAAGCGGCCGGGTGGAGAGGAAGTCGTCCCGCATGCGCGCCACGGCTTCCTGCGGCTCACCGGGGGCGAAGGCGAAGTGCCGGATGCCGCGGTCGGAGAGCGCCCGGACGGGCCGGAGCCGGCGGCCCCACCGGGCACCGGTGCGCAGCAGGGTGAACCACACCGTGCCCAGCCGGGCCCGCGCCCAGCCCGGCAGGCGGCGGCCGGGGAACCCCGGCGCCGTCACCCCCGCGCCACCGGAGCCGACGAACACGACGCCGCGGATGCGGTCGTCCCCGCTGCCGTCGACGTGCCGCAGCAGGACGGCCCCGCCGAGGCTGTGGCCGACGACGACCGCGGAGCCGCCCCGGGGCACGACGGCGTCCAGCACGGCCGCGAGGTCCGCGGCGTGCGCCGCCAGGCCGTAGCTCCCGGAGCGGGCGTCGCCGGACTGGGCGTGGCCCCGCAGGTCGTAGGCGACCACGCGGTGCGCCTCGCCGAGCCGCTGCGGGACGTCCCCCCAGGAGTCCACGGACATCCCCAGCCCGTGCACGAGCACGACGAGGGGGGCGTCCTGCGCCCCCCAGGAGTAGAGGGCCAGGCGGGTGCCGTCGAAGGAGGTCACGTCGGTCATGGGAGGCCCCTACCCACGAGCCGGCCCGGGGGCCGTGTCGAAGTGGTGACATCCCGCGCGGCTCACCGGTCCCGGTGCACGAGGAAGGGCACCTCGACGACGCCGCCGTCGGGCGCCTGGGGGGTCATGGCCTCCGGCCGGCCGGAGCGGTCGACGGCCGCGAGTGGGAGCACGGTCATGGTGTCGTCGTCGATGCGCACGTGCAGCAGGTGCGCCTGGGCGGCCCAGGCGACGGTCCCCGCCGGGCCGAACTCCTCCGGCGGGTCCTCGCGCAGCTGCCCGCCGGCGCCGGAGAGGAAGAAGTCGGTCCCGTCGACCCGCGAGTACTGGAAGTTGTGCTCGTGGCCCGCGAACGTGGCGCGGACGCCGGCCCGGGCGAACAGCGGCGCCAGGTGCTCGACCATCGCACCGGTGTTCCCGTGGTGCGGGCCGGCGCAGTACACGGGGTGGTGGGAGAAGGGCACGCGCCACCGCGGCCCGGGGCCGTCCTGCGGGAAGGCCTCCTCGAGGAAGGCGTGGTGCCGCGGGTGCTCGAAGAAGTGCTCCGTGGGCAGCGGGTCGGCCAGGGAGGTGTCGATGCAGACGAACTCGACGTCGGCGCCGAACGCGAACCGGTAGAACATGCCGGGGTCCACCGAGGCCCGCGGCCCGGCCACCTCGGGGGTGAAGCGGGCGTCGGTGTGGAAGTTGTCGCGGATCTGCTCGCGGTCGTCGCTGGTCTCCTTGTCGCTGCTGTCGTGGTTGCCGACGGCCGGGTAGACCGGCACCTGCGCCAGCGCGTAGCGGTACGGCTGGTAGAAGCTGCCGTACCAGTCGGCGTCCCGACCCCCGCTGCCCTCCGAGCCCCGCGAGCCCGGCCCCGCGTAGACGTTGTCGCCGAGGGTCAGCACCAGGCGCACCCCCGGGTCGTCGACGAGCCGGTCGAGCACCTCGGCCACCCGCCGCTGCCGGCGCCCGCTCTCGGTGTCGGCGAGGACGCCGATGCCGTAGTCACCGAGCACGGCGAAGTCCAGGGCGGCCGGGAGCTCGGGGGAGGGGTGCGTGCGGAAGCGCATCCGGTACTCGCGACCGCTCGGCAGCAGGTCCAGCCCGCCGCGCGGGGCCGGCCCCCAGTCCATCCGCGGCCCCTCCGCCCAGGGGCGGCCGTCCACCGTGATCCGGTAGCCGTAGGCCGTGTCCGGGGCGAGCCCGTCGACCCAGACGCTGTTGCCGCTGTCGGTGCGGGCCTCCGCCACGACGTCGCCGGCCCCGTCCAGCACCTCCACCAGGGCGTCGCCGTACGGCTGCGACGACGCGCCGATGCTGGCGGTCCGGCCGCCGTCCAGCCCGGTCAGCTCGCCGTCCCCGACCACCTGCCAGCGCGCGGCCGGGTCGTCGCGCCGGAACCAGAACCCGCCCCAGGCCAGCAGCGCCCGGTGAGGGGTGACGTCGACGAGGTGGACGAACGGTTCGAAGTGCGTGTCCGGCATGGTCGGTGGGGGTACCCCGCGCCCCGGTGGTCCAGCGCCCGGCGTGCCTTGCGGTTCGGTGACGACGCCCGTCAGCGCCCGGCCGGGACCGGCTCCGCGGCGTCCGACCGGGGGTACCGGACCTGGTCGCCGACCCCCGGCAGCAGGTACCGGGCGCACACGAGCACCCACACCGTGCCCAGGAGGAGCCCGGCGACCACGTCGGTGGGGTAGTGCGCCGCCGTGTAGATGCGGGCCAGGGCGATGGCCGGGGCCAGCAGCACCGGCACGGCGAGCACCGCCCAGCGCCAGCGGCTGCCGGCGAGCGTGATCACCAGCGCGGCGAGCGCTCCGTAGAGCGCCGCCGCGGCGGCCGCGTGCCCCGACGGCCAGCTCGCTGCGGTGGGCAGGCCCGAGGTCAGGTCCGCCACCGACGGGCGCATGCGGTCCACGGTGCGGGAGACGACGAAGTAGATGCCGAGCTCCCCGAGCACGGTGAGGAGGACGAAGAGCACCGGCCGCCAGCTCCCCGTGACCGCCAGGGCCACGGTGCCGAGGGTCAGCGGGACCGCGATCACCATGGCGGTGCCGGACAGCTTCTCCACCGCGTCGGCGATGTCGGTCAAGGTCGGCGTGCGCAGCTCGACGACGGCCTGGACGACCTGCCGGTCGAAGCGGCCCAGGGCGGTGTCGCCGAGCACCGCGGTGACCAGCAGGCCGAGCAGGATCAGCGCCACGGCGAGCGCACCCGCGGCGCCCAGGAGCCGGACCACCGTGCGCTTCCCACGGGGGAGGGCGGGCTGCCGGGAGGGCGCCAGGTGCGACGCGTCCCGCGGTTCGACGTCCAGCGGGTCGACCGCCGCGTCGGGGCGGGCGTGGTGGTCGTGCTGCCAGCCGCGGAACGCCGCCGTCGTCACCGCCAGGATCCCGGCGCCGAGCGCGTACCCGGCGAGGACGTCGGTGACGAAGTGGACACCGAGGGCGAGCCGGGTGAACCCGACGGCCAGGGTGACGAGCACAGCGGCCGTGACCACCCAGGGGCGCAGCGCCCGGCGGACCGCCGGGAGGGCGAGCAGGGCCAGCGTCCCCCACGTGACCAGGGAGACGGCGGCGTGGCCGCTGGGGAAGCTCGCGTTGGAGGGCAGCTCCGAGACCGGGCTCTCGACCATCGGCCGCGCGCGCCCGATGAGCGCCTTGGTCACGGGCACGAGGACCGCCAGGCCGATCCCGGTGACCACGGCGAAGGCGGCGAGCCGGCGCTGCCCGCGGATCAGCAGGAAGACGGTCGTCAGCGTGAACACCAGGATCGCTGCGGCGTTGCCCCCGAGGTCGGTGACGACCCGGAGCACGGAGACCAGGGCGGGGGAGCCGCTGACGACGGAGTTCAGGTCGTCGGCCACCGCGCCGTCCAGCGACGCCAGCGGCGACCACTCCCGCTCGACGAGCAGCAGGAGGAGCAGGAAGGGGACCAGCCCCGCGAGCAGGGCCACGAGGCCGAGCCCCGCCCGTAACCCGAAGCGGCCCATCCCTGCGGTGCTGCGGGTGCCCTGGACGTGGGTGTGCTCCTCGACCCGGCTCATGCCCGTCACGGGTACCCGCGAGGAGCGGGGGACACCGGGAGGCAGCTGACGATCGCGTGACGGCTGCCGGCGGGTCACCCGCGGGCCCCGTCCCCCGGTGACACCGTCTCGAGCCGCCGCACATCGGCGAGCAGGTGCTGCACCCGGGTGTCGCGCAGGCAGCCCCGGAGCTCGCGCCGGTCGAACTCGTCGAGCCCGGGGCGCAGCCGGAAGGCGAACACCCCCTCGTCCACCGACAGGAAGGAGTCCTCGACGACGTCGGCGTTCACCAGCAGCCGGCAGGTGCTCACCAGCCCGCGGGTCATCTCCTCGCGCACGGCCGGGTCCTCCCGGATCTGCACCGCGATGACCACGTCGGTGTAGGAGCCCTCCGGCTGCGGGATGTCCACGGTCATGAGCTCGGCGCGCAGCAGCACGAGGCCGGTGGCGGCCACGGCGATGCCCAGCACCCAGGCGAGCACCCGCCTCACCGCGGCACCGCCGAGGCGGCCGGGCCGAGCAGCACCCGCAGCGCCGCGTCGTCGGCGAAGTCGTCGCCGCAGCCGAGCAGCTCGGCGTCCGTGGGCACCAGCGGGGTGACCGGGAAGGCGACCTCCTCGAGCTCGGCGGCCAGCTCCTGCTCCACGCCGGCCCGGGCGGAGCTGCCCGCCACCCGCTCGACCAGCCAGGCGATGCCGGAGACCACGAAGCCGCCGCCGAGGAGCACCGGGATGAAGATGTGCGTGCGGTCCAGCGCCTCGGGCGACAGCCACCGGAAGGGCCGGGTCTGCACCGGCGCCGCGCGCAGGCGCTCCAGCGCCCCGGGCGGCCGCGGGTCGGCGGACGTCGTCCGGGCCCGCTCCTCCACGGCGGCCAGCCGACGCAGCACCAGGGCGGTGCACAGCCCGACCAGCGTGGCGAGGAAGAGGGTGCCCACGAGCAGGGCGCGGTGCCACTCCCACCGGTAGATGTAGACGAACAGGTAGCCGCCGCTGGCGAGCAGGGCCACCACTCCGACGAGCCAGCTCAGCTTCTTCACGACGACTCCTCCTCCTCGACGGCACCGGTGGCGCCGTCGACCCTGACGGTGACCCCCGGTGGGAACCGGTCCAGCGCCCCGGCGACGCCCACGACGGTCGGCACGCCGGATTCCCGCGCCAGGATGGCCAGGTGCGCGAGCACGCTGCCGGTCTCCGCCACCAGCCCGGCCAGCCGCGGTAGCACCGGCGCCAGCGACGGGTCGAGGGTGCGGACGACGAGCACCGAGCCCTCCGGCGGGTCCTCCCCGTGGTGCACCGGACCCGTGCCGGTGCCACCACCGGCGCCGGTCCCGCCCGAGGCGCCGGTGACGGGCACCGGCCGCCCCGTGTCGCTCATCCGGAAGCGCGCCGGGAGCGGTTCCCCCTCCTCGCCGGGGGCCGGGGACAGCTCCAGGCCGGGGTCGTGGACGGCGGCGGCGAGGTCGGTCAGCCGCAGGCCGCGCACCGACTCGGCGTCCTCGAGCCGCCCGGCCGCGGCCAGCCGTTCGCCGAGGGACCAGGCCGCGCGCGCGGAGACCTCCTGCAGCCAGCGCACCCGCAGCCGGAGCGCCTCGCGCAGCAACCCGGCGTCGGTCGGGTCCCCGGGCGCGGGGCTGGTGGGGGCGTCGACCTCGGGCGGGAGGACGGGAGCGGCGCAGATCCGGGGCGGGGCCAGCGCCAGGACGACGGGGTTGGCGGCGACGATCTCGGCGTCGCCCAGCCCGGCCTGCCGGGAGCGCGCGAGCACCCGCATGGCCGCGCTGACGCCGGTCAGCCGGGGGGTCTCGGGGTCGACCAGCATGCCCATCAGCACCTCGTGGGCGTGCACGGAGCGCAGCGCCGGCTGCACCCGGTGCAGCACGGCGACGAGCTGGCGGTCCGACAGCGCGTCGAGCCGGGGGACGCCCCCGAGCGCGTGGTCGGCGGACTCCAGCACGTCCTGCGCCAGCGCGGGCAGCGCCGAGCGCAGCCGGCCCACCCGCCAGGACGCGCGCAGGCGGCGCAGCCGGGGCCGCGGGTCCAGCCGCTCCCGGAGGCCGGGTGCCTCGGTGCGGCTCTCCAGGAGGTCGAGGTCGACGGCGACCCAGCCACCGAGCACGGTCACCAGCGGGGAGTCCTCCACCGCCGCACGGTCGGTGGTGCCGGCCAGCAGCAGCGCGTGGCCCAGCGCCTCGCGCAGCGGGGGGATCCAGAGGTCTGCCTCCAGGGGCTGCAACGGCTCCGGGAAGGTCTCGGCGACCGGGCCCGGGCCGAGCACGGGCCCCCGCGGGCGGCCGCGCGGCTCCGCCGTCACCGGCCGGCTCTGCAGCAGCCGCAGCCGGTTGGTCTCGTCGAAGGCCCACTCCACGTCCTGGGGGCCGTCGAAGACCTGGGCGGTCCGGCGGGCGAGGTCGGCCAGCGCCCGCAGCTGCGCTTTCCGCAGCCGCACCCCGCCGTCCCCGCGGTGGACGTCCGTGCGGCGACCGGAGCGGTCCAGCTCGTAGCGGTCGCCGTCGACCTCGCCGCTGACCAGCCGGTCGGGACCACCGGTCACCGCGGCGACGACGAGGCGGTCCTCCCGGCCGGACACCGGGTCGATGCCGAAGAGCACGCCGCCGCTGCGGGCGTCGAGCAGCGGCTGGACCAGGACGGCCAACGGCTCCCGGCCGGTGAGCTGGTCCGAGCCCTCCGCGGCGGTCTCCCGGGAGGCCACGACGGTCGCCACGGCGCGCTCGAACTCTTCGGCGCCCCGGACCCCGACCACCGACTCGAACCGGCCGGCCATCGACGAGTCGCCGAGGTCCTCGACGGTCGAGCTGCTGCGCACCACGAGCGCGCGCCGCCCGTCGTCCGACAGCTCGCGCCAGGCCACCAGCACCTCGTCGGGGAGAGGCGATTCGGCGGCGATCCGCTCCACGGCCCCGGTGGTCACCACGAACCCGGGGACGATCGGCAGCCCCGCGCGGCGCGCCCGCGCGAGCGCGGCCGCCTTCGCGCCGGTGGTCCCTTCGTCGGCGGCGGCCTCGTCGTCGAGGTGCACCACGGACGGTCCGGCGGCGACGGGCGGGGTTTCGGAGCCGTCGTCGATCGAGGTGGCGGGCATGGGGACGGGGTTGCCACCGGCGGCCCGGGCAACCGCCGCGCGGCACCGACCGGCGGTTTCGTCGGGAAAACGTAACGGCGGCGATCGGGTCTTCCGGGGTAGGGGAGGCCCGTGGACCTCCTCTCCTTCCGTCCGGGACCCGGTGTCGGGTGACGGGGGGCCACGACCACGAACTCGCCCGAGGCGTCGGCCGGGCCTTCGGCGGGGCGCTGTTGTTCGCGCTGCCGCTGATGATGACCATGGAGCTGTGGCGCCTGGCGCACACCGTCGAGCGCTACCGGCTGGCGCTGCTGGTGGTCACGACCGTCGCGCTCGTGATCGCCCTGTCGCGGTACTTCGGCACCGGGCCCGGGGGAGTCGGCGCGGGCGGCTACCTCGCCGACGCCGGGGTCGCCCTGCTCGTGGCCGCGGCCACCACCGCGCTCGTGCTCTCCGTGCTCGGGGTCATCGATCCGGTCCGGAACTGGCGGGACGCGCTCGGGGTGACTGCCATCGAGGCGCTCCCCGCCGCGGTCGGAGCCTCCTACGCCCGCAGCCAGCTCGGGCAGCGCAGCCGGCGGAGGGAGCCGGACCGGTACGGGCACGAGGTCTTCCTCATGACCGCCGGGGCCATCGTCTTCGCCGCCAACATCGCGCCGACAGAGGAGGTGGTGCTCATGGCCGCCCGGATGAGCACGGTCGGTACCGGGTTGCTCGTCGTCCTCAGCCTGGTCGTCATGCACGGCTTCGTGTACACCGTCGGCTTCCGCGGGCAGGAGCGGTCGACCGGCGGGTTCGTCAGGTCGTTCCTGACCCTCACCGTAGCCGGGTATGCCGCGGCCATCGTCGTCTCGGCGTACGTGCTGTGGACCTTCGGCCGCTTCGACGGCACGGGCGCCGCCGTCGTGGTGGCGCAGACCGTTGTGCTGGCCTTCCCGGCCAGCATCGGCGCCGCGGCGGCGCGGCTCATCCTGTGAGGGAGGAACCGGTGGACGAGCCGGAGGAGGAGACGGGGGGCCGGGAGCGGACGACGGCGGGGGAGTACGCGCTGGGCACCCTCGGCGGGCTGCTGGTCCTGGTCCTGCTCGCGTTCGTCGGGTTCGAGGCGGTCACCGACGCCGGCGCCGCCCCCGACCTCGCGGTCAGCGTGACGGCCGTGGAGCCCCGAGGCGAGGGGTGGGCGGTCTCCTTCCGTGTGGAGAACACCGGTGACCGCACGGCCGAGCAGCTGGAGGTGTCGGGCTCGATCACCCGGGACGGCCGCGAAGTCGAAGAGTCCTCGACCACGATCGCCTACGTGCCTCCGGACAGTCACCGCAGCGGGGCGCTGCTGTTCTCGGAGGACCCCCGGGGCGGCCGGCTGGAGGTCCGCCCGGCGGGCTACGCGTCACCCTGATCGGTGGCCTTCCGAGGGGTCGGCCGCCATGATCGAGCGCATGGGGAGACGGGTGCCGTGACGCCGGCCGACGTCGCCGACGAGCTGTACGGCATCCCGCCCGAGGACTTCGTCGAGGCGCGGGAGGCCCGGCGCAAGGAGGTCCGTGCCGCCGGCGACCGGGAGCTGGCGGGCGTGATCGGCAAGCTGCGCAAGCCGACGACCGCGGCCTGGGTGGTGAACACCCTGGTGCGCCGGCAACCGGCCGAGGTCGCCGAGCTGGTGGAGCTGGGTGCGGGGCTGCGCGAGGCCCAGGGCGACCTCGACGGCGACGAGTTGCGGGAGCTCTCCCAGCAGCGCCACCGCGTGGTCGCGGCGCTGACCCGGCAGGCGCGCTCACTCGCCCAGGACCTCGGCCACCCGGTGAGCGACTCCGTCGCCGGCCAGGTGCAGGACACCCTCCGGGCGGCGATCGCCGACGAGACCGCCGGGCAGGCGGTGCTCACCGGTCGCCTCCTGACGCCGCTGTCGCACCACGGCCTGGCCCGGATCGGGGTCGAGGGGGCGGTGGCCGACGTCGGCGCCGGCGGGGGCCTGCGACCGGCGGCGGTCGGCACCCGGGCGGCGCTGCCGGGGCGCCGGCGGGGGCGCCAGGACGCGCTGGAGAAGGCGCGCCGCGAGCTCGAGGAGGCCGAGGCGGCGGCGGCCGAGGCCGAGGAGGAGGCGCGGGCCGACCAGCGACGGGCCGAGGAGGCAGGCGCCCGTCGGGAGCGAGCCCGCGCACGGGTCGACGAGCTGGCCGAGCAGCTGCGCGAGGCGGAGCGGGAGGCCGCGGAGGCGGGCGAGGAGCTCCGCGGGGCGCAGCGGCGCCGGGACGCCGGGGAACGCCGGGCGCGGCGGGCCGGCGAGGTGCGGGACCGCGCCCGCGCGCGGGTCGACCGGCTGACCGCGGAGGCCGGCGAGGACGCCCGGGGCGACCGGACCGCCTGATCGGGGTGACGGCCGCCGGCCCGGGGGTACGCCTGGCGGATCAGTCGGGAGGAGGAGCCGTGGCACGAGCCATCTGGACCGGCGCCCTGGCGTTCGGCCTGGTCAACGTCCCCGTGGGCCTGTACTCGGCGACCGAGGACAAGTCGGTCCACTTCAACCAGTTCGAGCGGGGGACCTCGTCGCGCATCCGCTACAAGCGGATCAACGAGGACACCGGCGAGGAGGTCGACTACGACGACATCGTCAAGGGCGAGGACATCGGCGACGGCCGGTACGTGATCGTCACCCCGGAGGAGCTGGAGGAGATCGAGCCGGGTCGGTCGCGGGTCATCGACATCTCCGACTTCGTCGACGTCTCCGAGATCGACCCCATCTACTACGACCGGACCTACTACCTCGCTCCGCAGGACGAGCAGGCGCATCGTGCGTACGCGTTACTGCTGCAGGCCATGGAACGGGCCGGGCGGGTCGCGGTCGCCACCTTCGTGATGCGGTCCAAGCAGTACCTGGCGGCCGTCCGCCCGCAGGGTGACGTGCTCACGCTGGAGACGATGTACTTCGCCGACGAGGTGCGGGACCCGCTGGAGGAGATCGAGCAGCTCCCCGTCCGCCACTCCTTCGCCTCCCGCGACCTCGACATGGCCGTCTCGCTGATCGACTCGATGACCACGGAGTGGGACCCGACGAACTACCGCGACACCTATCGCGAGCGGGTCGAGGAGCTGATCGAGGCCAAGCGCCGCGGCGAGGAGGTGGTCACCCAGGGGGAGCCCGAGACCGCCTCGAACGTCGTCGACCTCATGTCGGCGCTGCGCGCCAGCGTGGAGGCCGCGGGCAAGCACCGGCCGGGGAACTCCGGGGACGACGCCGGGCTGCGGACGCGGAAGGCGCACCGGCGGGGCGGGCGCCCGGCGGCGGAGGACCTGGAGGGCAGGTCCAAGAAGGAGCTCTACGACATGGCTCAGGACCTCGACGTCTCCGGTCGGTCGAAGATGACGCGCGACGAGCTCGCCCGCGCCGTCGCCGACGCCCGCCAGGGGTCGAGCAAGGCCTCCTGAGCCGGCGCCGGGCCGTGTCCCCGCCGCGGGGGGCACGACCCGGTGCGCGCGGTCAGGCGTCCTCGCGGTCCGGGCTCTCCAGGCGGAAGAAGTTGCTCTGGTTCCCGTCCTTGCGCTCCTCCTGGTAGAGGAAGTTCAGCTTCCGGGCGTCGAAGGTGTGGAACCACTCGTCCCAGCTGACGTGGCGCAGGTTCTCGTTCTCGCCGCCGAAGTCGAACCGCAGCACGCCGAGGTGGTCGCCGTGCTCCGTGCCCTCCACGGTGGCCGGGACGCCACCGCGCTCCTCGGCCCAGCGCCGGATGACCTCGTGGCTGGAGGTGGCCAGGCTGCGCCCCGGGCGCTCCGGGTCCTCCTCGAGGGAGGTCACCTCCTGCGAGTACTGCAGCGACCGCGACGTCTGGTCGCCCGTGCGGAGGTGCCCGTCGTCGGGGCCGCGGTCACCGGGGGCACCGGCCTCGTCCCCGCCGCCGTCCCCGCCACCGTTGCCGCCGCCCCTCCCGCCGGCGGAGTCGCGGCCCTGCTGGTAGGCCTCGGAGATCGCGCCGACGAGCTCCTCCTTCTTCATCGACGACGTGCCCTCGATGCCGTCGGCCTTGGCGCGCTCCCGCAGCTCGTCGACCTTCATCTCGCGGAGCGCGGTCTCGCTCAGGCCCGGGGTGTCGGGGGTCTCGTTGGTCATGCGTCCGTCCTCCTCCGAAGTCGGTGCAGGCATCGACCTCGGCCCTACCCGCAGGTGCGCGACGCACGCACCGGGGCCGCCCGGTCCTCAGCGCTGCGCGAGGTAGGCGGCGGCCGTCTGCCGCAGCCGGTCGTGCACGCCGTCGGCGACGACGACGCCCTCGCGCCCCAGGTAGGCCTTCGCCAGCTTGGCGACCATCGTGTAGTTGGTGTCCACGACGTTGCCGGCCGGGGCGAGCCCGGCCTGGCTGACCAGCTGGTAGGCGTCGAGGGTGTCCCAGCCGGTGAGCTCGGCGGCCCAGGTCACCAGGTCGTGCTGGCTCATTCGGTAGGCGTCCTCCAGGGGCCGCGCGGAGCCGGTCGACATGAGGAAGTCGTCGGTCTCCAGCCGCGGCCAGGGGGTGCCGGCACCCTTGACCAGGTCGACGACGACGACGGTGCGCATGGCGGCCTCGACGGCGGTGCCGCAGACCTCGCCCTCGCCCTGCCGGCAGTGCCCGTCCCCGATCGCCAGCTGGGCGCCGGGCACGTTGACGCCGAAGTACGCCGTCGTGCCGGCGCGCAGCTCCGGGGTGTCCATGTTCCCGCCGTGCGCGCCCGGCGTGATGGTCGCGAACGCCTCGCCGCCGGCCGGCGCCACCCCGACGGTGCCGTGCATCGGGTCCAGCGGGAGCTCGACCTCGGGGCCACCGCGGCGGGGGCGGAACAGGCAGGTGCTCCGTTCGCGGTCGACCTCGTAGACCCACACCACCTCCTCGAGCGGGTCGTGCAGCATCGCCGTGCTGTGCGTCGCGGTCAGCGCACCGAAGTGCGGGAACGTCGTCGAGACGGCCCAGTCACGGGCCGGCGCGATGTCCACGAAGTGGACGGCGACGGTGTCGCCGGGCTCGGCGCCCTCCACGTGGATCGGGCCGGTGACCGGGTTGAGCTGCGAGAAGTCGCAGACCCGGCTGGGCAGGTCGTCGGTGCTGGTCACCCGGCCGCCGAAGCAGTCCTCGGTGGTCAGCTCGACCACGGTTCCCGGCCGGACGCGCACCAGGGGCTCGGGCCCCCCGCCGAAGAGGTACCGGTACTGGTCGGGCGTCGGGGTGAGGGAGACGACCTCGAGGCTCACAGCTTCTCCTCCGTCCGGAGCTCGGGCCGGCGGCCGGTGGCCAGCAGACCGATCATCAGGGCCACGCCGACGGCGAACCACACGAAGCCGAGCTCCTGCGCCGCCACCTGCGCGTTGTAGACCACGTAGGCCAGGATCGCGAAGCCGACGACCGGCACCACCAGGTGCAGCCACCAGTTCCGGCTGCGGAGCCGGCCGATGTAGTGCACGACCACCGAGACGTGCAGCAGCAGGAATGCCGACAGGGCGCCGAAGTTGACCAGCGTGGACAGCAGCGTGATGCCGTCGTCCCGGGTGCTCATGTAGACGCCGAGGACGAGCGAGATCACCGCCACCAGCAGCGTGGCGTTGACCGGCACGCGGCGGACCGGGTGGACGCTGGCGAGGAAGCCGGGGAGCTGGCGGTCGCGGGCCATGGCGAAGAGCAAGCGCGACGTGGCGGCCTGGGCCACCAGGGAGTTGGCGAAGCCCCAGGCGATGGCGGTGGCGACGGCGGTCAGCGTCGCCAGCCACTCGCCACCGGCGACCCCGGCGGCATCGTAGAAGGCGGTGCCCGCGGCGTCGCCCTCGGCGATGAGGGTGTCGGGGTCGGGCACGAGCAGCGCGGCGACCCAGGTCTGGACGACGAAGAGGGTGCCGGCGAGCACCAGTGCGGCGATCATCGACCTGCCGATCGAGCGCGCCGAGTCGCGGTTCTCCTCGGCGAGGGTGGAGATGGCGTCGAAGCCGAGGAAGCTCAGCACCGCGATGGAGACCGCGCCGAACACCAGCTCCAGAGAGAACGTGTCGCTGTTGTAGATCGGCGTGAGGTCCCAGCCGCCACCCGCGCCGCCGGCCAGCGCGATGACGCCGACCACCAGGAAGATGGCCAGGACGACGAGCTCGGCCACCAGCACGATCTTGTTCACCCGCGCGGTGAACTCGATGCCGAAGTAGTTGACCACCGTGTTGAGCAGGACGAAGCCGACGATCCACGTCCACACCGGGACGCCGGGCACGATCGAGTTCATGGCGAAACCGGAGATCAGGTACAGCAGGCCCGGGATGAGCAGGTAGTCCAGCAGCACCATCCACCCGGCGATGAAGCCGACGGGCTGGGCGATGCCCCGCCCGGCGTAGGTGTAGACCGAGCCCGCCATCGGGAACGCCCGCGACATCTGCGAGTACGACGCGGCGGTGAACGCCATGGCCAGGCCGCCGACGACGTACGCGAGGGCGACCATGCCGCCCGAGGCCTGGAAGACGCCGCCGAAGATGCCGAACGGCGCGATCGGGACCATGAAGACCAGGCCGTAGACCAGCAGGTCGCCGAAGGTGAGGGAGCGCTTGAGCTCCTGCTTGTAGCCGAAGGACTCCACGCCCTGCGCGCTCGCGGCGGGGCTCGCGCCGCCGAGGGTGGGGGCGCCCCCGGGGGCGCCGGTGGTGGTGCGGGGCTCGCTCATGGGCGGTCGACTCCGTCTCTCTTCCCGGTGCGGTGCCGGGGCGCGAGCAGAGTAGGACCGATTCCTTCCAGATGGAAGTATCTGTCTCAGGCTGTGAGAAGGTCCGGGATCTCGCGCAGCGCCAGCCCATCGGCGCGGGCCAGCCGGGCGGCCGGTGCGCGGCGGCCGGACCGCGCCGATCCCGCGGGCGAGACCGCCAGTCGGACACCGTCGTAGACGGCCCGGGCGTAGGCGCAGACCACCGGCGCCGACGGGCCGGAGCGCCGGGCATGACGCTCCTGAAGGTCCAGCTGCGCCTCATCGGGGCCGTCACCGGACGAGGCGAACGAGGGCATGCAGGCGTACAGCTCGCCGGTGCCGTCGCCGCCCAGGGCATAGAGGCCGTTCTCCTCCAGCGCCCCGGAGAGCCGCACCACCCGCCGGTCCAGCCCGGCGCGCGCGAACTCGCGGTTGAAGGTCACCAGGTCCCGGCCGACCATGCTCAGCAGCACGCCATCGGCCCGGGTGCGACGGACCAGGTCGAGCAGCGGACCCATGTCCGTGGGGCCGAAGGGCACCAGCGCCTCGCCGACCACCCGGGCGCCGGCCGCGCCCAGCGCCCGGTGGGCGGCCCGGTGCACCGCCCGGGGCCACACGTAGTCGGTGCCCAGCAGCACCCAGCGGCGTGCCCGGCGGTGCGCGACGAGCCAGCTGAGCGCCGCGGCGTGCTGCCCCGCGGGGGAGGCTCCGGTGCGCAGGACGCCGGGGCGCGGGCGCCCGCCCTCGTGCGGCGGGGTGAAGACGTACCGGGCACCCGGCGGCAGGGCGCGCTCGAGCGCGCGGTGCACGTCGCTGGTGTGGAACCCGACGAGGACGTCGAAGGCCCCGGCCGCGAACAACGACGCCGCCTCGGCCGCGACGACCTCCGCCGCTCGCCCGGAGTCGACCGCGACCAGCCGCACCTCCCGGCCGTCCACGCCGCCGGCCGCGTTGAGCTCGTCGGCGGCCAGCCCGGCAAGGTCCAGGGCCGAGGGCGCGATCAGGGCGAGCGGACCGGACAGCGGCACCGCCAGCCCGACGTGCAGCGCATCGGTCCGCGGGCCCGCGAGCAGCAGCTCCCACGGATCGAGCAGAGGCCTGGCAGCGGTCACGGCGAGAAGTATGGTCTCCCCATGTTCCCGGGCGGTGACGTCGAGGCGGTAACCGCCGCAGACGACCTGGTCGAGCTGCTGACGGTGACCCAGCGCCGGGTGGCCGGCGGTGTGGCGGCCGCGCTCGCCGAGGACGGCGGCACGCTCGACGGGTACCGGCTGCTCCGGGCGCTCACCGGCGGCGGGCGCACGATGGGGGAGCTCGGGACCGCGCTGCACCTGCCCGCGCCGACCTGTACCCGGCTGGTGGACGGTGCGGTCGACCAGGCGCTGGCCTACCGGCTGCCGCACCCCGAGGACGGGCGCAAGGTCGTCGTCCACCTCTCCGGCCCTGGCCGCGACCGGCTGCGCCGCTGGGAGGGCCTGGTGCGGGCGCACGAGGCGGCGCTGGCCGCCTCCCTGGGCCCTGCCCGTGTCGAGGGGTTGCGCCGGGCGCTGGGCGAGCTGGCCACCCCGGAGGGCTGAGCCGCCGGACGCGTGCGGGGAACGGGGGTCCGCGCGCTCCTGCCCTCGTGCGAGGGTCTTCCCGAGACCGATGGAGGAGTTGGCATGACCTGGCCCCGGCCGGTCCCGGTGATCGGTGACCAGACGCACGCCGCCGAGCGGGCCGCCGATCCCGCGGGCTGGGCCTTGGACCCCGCGACGGTGGAGGCGCTGCACGCGGTCGTCGCGGCCCGCCGGGACATCCGCCGCTACCGGCCCGACCCGGTGCCGCCGGAGCTGCTGCGGTCGGTGCTGGAGGCCGGTCACCGGGCCCCGTCGGTGGGGCACTCGCAGCCCTGGCGGTTCGTCGTCGTCACCGAGCAGGGCACCCGCGACCGCGCCGCGGTGCTCGCCGACCGCGAGCGGCTGCGCCAGGCCGAGCTGCTGACGCCCGACCGCCGCGCGCGGCTGCTGGACCTGCAGCTCGAGGGCATCCGGGAGGCGCCGCTGGGCGTCGTCGTCGCCTGCGACCGCCGCACCCATGCCACCGGCGTGCTGGGCCGGGCGACCTTCCCGGACGCCGACCTGTGGAGCTGCGCCTGCGCGATCCAGAACATGTGGCTCGCCGCCCGCGCCTCGGGGCTGGGCATGGGCTGGGTGACGCTCTTCCAGCCGGCCGACCTCGCCGCGCTGCTGCACCTGCCGGAGGGGGTGCAGACCCTCGGCTGGCTCTGCCTGGGCTGGCCCGACGAGCGCCCGCCCGAGCCCGGGCTGGTGCGCCACGGCTGGTCCCACCGCGCCCCCCTCGAGGACGTCGTGCTGCGGGAGCGGTGGCCGGCCGACGACAGCCCGGCCGCCCCCGTCAGCCACCTCGCGGGGCCGCGTCCCGAGGCGGTGGTCGCCGCGCGCGACACCGGTGACGACCTGCTCGCCGTCCCCGGGTCGCTGGGGGTGCTCGACCGCGCCGTCGACCGCGTCCTCGCCCTGCCCGGGTCGGTGCCGGACGCCGGCACGCTGGTCGTCGTCGCCGGCGACCACCCCGTCGCCCACGCGCACGCGGTCTCGGCCTACCCGCTCACCGTGACCGCCGACGTGCTGGCCGCCACCCGCACCGGGGAGTCGCTCGGGGCGTCGACCGCCCGCCAGGCCGGGCTGCGGGTGCACGCGCACCACGCGGTGCCGCCGGGGCCGCAGGGCGACCTGCTCACCGCCGACGCCCTGACCGTCGACGCGGCGGCGGCGCTGGTCGAGGAGGGCCGCGCCCTCGGGCGGGAGCTCGCCGCCGCCGGCCTGGTGTGCCTGGGCGAGGTGGGCATCGGCAACACCACGGTGGCCGCCGCCCTCGCCTGCGGCCTGCTGGGGCTCGACCCCGACGATGCCGTCGGCCTCGGCGCGGGCGCCGACGCGGCGATGCTCGACCGCAAGCGCGCCGTCGTCCGCGGTGCCCTGGACCGGGTCCGGGAGGAGCGCGGCTCCGCCGACCCGATGACCCTCCTCGCCGCGCTCGGGGGGCCGGAGATCGCGGTGCTCACCGGCGTCACGCTCGGCGCCGCCGCGGCCGGCGCGCCGGTGGTCCTCGACGGGCTGGTCACCTCCGTGGCCGCCGCCGTCGCGGTGCGCCTGGAGCCGGCCGCCCAGACGGCGCTGGTCGCCGGCCAGCGCAGCCGCGAGCGCGGGCACGCCGCCGTCCTCACCGACCTGGGGCTGGAGCCGCTGCTGGACCTGCGCCTGCGGGCCGGCGAGGGCGTCGGCGCCGCGCTGGCCGCGCAGCTGCTGCTCACCGCGCTGCGGGCCCGGCGCACCGCCGGGCGGGTCTCGTGAGCCTGCGCCGACCGCGGCGCACGCTGGTGCTCGGGGGGGCGCGCTCGGGCAAGTCGCGGCACGCCGAGCAGCTGCTGGGCCGCGCCGGGCAGGTCGAGTACGTGGCCTGCGGCCTGCCCGCCGACGGCGGTGACCCGGAGTGGGCCGACCGCGTGGCCCTGCACCGCGACCGCCGCCCGGCGAGCTGGCGCACCCGCGAGACCGTCGACCTGGTCGGCGTGCTGGGGGAGGCGGGCCCGCCGCTGCTGGTGGACTGCCTCTCCACCTGGCTGGCCCGCGCGATGGACGACTGCGGGGTCTGGACCGGGGAGCAGGGCGCGGACGAGCGGCTGGCCCGCGCGGTCGACGACGTCGTCGCCGCCTGGACGGGCACCCGCCGCCGGGTGGTCGCGGTCAGCAACGAGGTCGGCTCCGGCGTCGTGCCGGCGACCGTCTCGGGGCGCCGCTACCGCGACGAGCTGGGCATCCTCAACGCGCGGGTGGCGGCGGCGTCGCAGCGGGTGTGGCTGGTCACCGCCGGCATCCCGCAACGGCTCCGGTGACCGGGCCCGCCCGCGGCGGGCCGCTCGCCGCGCTCGGGGTCTTCAGCGTGCTGCCGGTGCCGCCGTCGGCCCGCGTGCCCGGCGCCGGCGTGCTGCGGTGGCTACCGCTGGTGGGCGCGCTGCTCGGGGCGCTGGCGTTCGTGCCGGCGCTGGCGGTGTGGCGGGGGAGCGACGGCGGCGCCCCGCTGCTGGCCGCCGCGGTGGTGGTGGGCGCGCTCGCCCTGCTGACCCGCGGGCTGCACCTCGACGGCACCGCCGACCTCGCCGACGGCCTGGGCAGCGGCCGCCCGGCCGAGCAGGCGCTGGCGATCATGCGGCGGCCCGACGTCGGCGCGTTCGGGGTGGCCGCCCTCGTCTGCCTGCTCGTGGTCCAGGTGGCGGCGCTGGGGGCGGTGCTGGACGACTCCTCGCGGACCGCAGGCCTGGTCTGCGTCGTCCTGGCGACGACGGCCGGCCGGGTGGCGGTGCTGCACGCGGCGGCGCGCCCACCGGCGGCGGGCTCGGCGCTCGGCGTCCTGGTGGCCGGGGCGGGAACGCCCGCGGTCCGGTGGACGGCGACGCTGCTGCTCCTCGCCGCCGCGGCCGGGCTGCGGCTGCTGGCGGGTGGCTCCCCGGCCGACGCCGGCTGGGCGGTCGCCGCGGTGCTGGTCGCGCTGGCGGCCGCGGCGGCGCTGACCGCGCACGCCGGCCGCCGGCTCGGCGGGGTCACCGGCGACGTCTTCGGCGCCGCCGTGGAGACCGGGACGACCACGGCACTCGTCGTGCTGGCCGCCGGGACCGCCTGGGCCTGAGCGAGCGGAGCTCTCAGTCCCGCGCGGCGGATCGGGCCCACCGTCGCGGGCTGTCGCCGGTCCACCGCCGGAAGGCGTGCACGAACGCCGAGGCCTCCGAGTAGCCGATGCGCTCGGCGACCTGCTCCACGCTCAGCCCGACGGTCGCGAGGAGCTCCTCGGCCAGGTGCCTGCGGGTCTGGTCGACGACGGCGCGGAAGCTCGTCCCTTCCTCGTCCAGGCGGCGCCGCAGCGTGCGCACGCTCATGTGCAGCTCGGCCGCGACCGCCTCCTGGCCGGGCATCCGCTGCGGGTGGCGGAGCAGCACGTCCCGCACCTGGCCGCTGAGCCCCCGGCGGTGGACACGGCGCTCCAGCAGCTCGCGGCACTGCGCCTCGCACAGCGCGGCGGTCAGCGGGGCGGCCTGGGGGAGGGGCTGGTCGAGCAGCACGGCGTCGAAGACCAGGACCGACCGCGGCGCGGCGAACCGCGGCGGGACGCCGAACGCCTCCGCGTAGGGCGCGGGGTCGGCGGGCTCGGGCAGCTGCAGCTCCACCCGGCGCGGCACGACCGGCCGGCCCAGGGACTCCCGCCACAGCTGCAGGGCCGCCGAGCTGTCGCGCAGGAGGACGAACCGGCGCACCGGGTCGGGCAGCTCGAGGTCGTCGAAGAAGAGCAGGAGCTCGCCGTCCTCCTCGTGCGCGCTGATCCGGGTGAGCGCGTAGGTCAGGTCGAGGAAGCGCATGGCCACCTCGTGCCCCTCCCGCAGCGTGCGGCTGGAGAGCAGGGCGAAGCCCCAGATGCCGTAGGTGGCCAGCCGGTAGCGCACCCCGGCGGCCAGGCCGCCGTCCTCGGGGAGCGCGCCGACCAGGGCTGCCACCAGCCGGACCTCCTGCTCGGCGCTGATCTCCGCCGCCGGGTCGCGGAGCTGCGCCTCGGTGACGCCGGCCGCCGCGAGCAGGTCGGCCCGGTCCAGGCCGTGCTCCTCCGCGAGCGCGCACAGCAGCGCCGCGCTGCCGGTGCCCCGGGCCGCGGCGTGGACGGAGTTGGCCGAAATCATCAAGGTGCGGCCGATTGTGCCATGGCTCACACCGCGGTCCCGCCCTTACGTTCGCGGACGTCACGGTCGGGCACGGAGGGGACATCACGCATGACGGCGATCGCGCAGGAACCCGCCAGGACGTCGACGACCGAGCACGTCGACGTGCTCATCGTCGGTGCCGGGATCTCGGGCATCGGGGCGGCCCACCACCTCAAGGACCGCTTCCCGGGACGGACCTTCACCGTCCTCGACGCCCTCGACGACCGGGGCGGCACCTGGTGGACGCACCGCTACCCCGGCGTCCGGTCGGACAGCGACCTCTTCACCTTCGGCTACCAGTTCAAGCCCTGGCGCGGCGCCTCGATCGCCACCTCGGCCGAGATCCTGTCCTACCTCGACGAGGTCATCGCCGAGGACGACCTGGCCGGGAGCATCCGCTACCGGCACCGCGTGACCTCGGCGAGCTGGTCGTCGGCCGAGCGGCGGTGGACCGTGCGGGTCAGCCGCGAGGACACCGGCGAGGAGCTGACCCTCACCACCGACTTCCTGTGGATGTGCCAGGGCTACTACGACCACGGGCAGCCCTACCGGCCGGAGTGGCCCGGGACGGACCGCTTCCGCGGGGTGGTGGTGCACCCGCAGCAGTGGCCGGACGACCTCGACCACACCGGCAAGCGCGTCGTCGTCATCGGCTCGGGCGCGACCGCGGCGACGATCGTCCCGGCCATGGCGGAGACCGCCGCGCACGTGACCATGCTGCAGCGGTCCCCGACCTTCTTCTTCGCCCGTCCCCGGACGCACGAGCTCGCCGAGACCCTGCGCGCGCTCGACGTGCCCGACGACTGGACCCACGAGATCCTCCGCCGCGCCTACATCGCCGAGGGCGACGAGATCACGCGGATGTCGTTCGAGTCGCCTGACGAGCTGCGCGAGATGCTCATCGAGGCGATGCGTCCGCTGCTGCCGGAGGGCTTCGACATCGCCAAGCACTTCAGCCCGACCTACCGGCCCTGGCAGCAGCGGCTCGCCCTGCTGCCCGACGGCGACATGTTCACCGCCATCCGGGAGGGCAAGGCCTCGGTCGTCACGGACACGATCGACACCTTCACCGAGACCGGGATCCGCACCTCCTCGGGCGAGGAGCTGGAGGCCGACATCGTGGTGACCGCCACCGGGTTCGACCTGTGCCTCTTCGGCGGGATCGCGTTCACCGTGGACGGCGAACCGGTGGACTTCACCCAACGGGTCACCTGGCGCGGCACGATGATCAGCGGCGTGCCCAACATGGCGTACGTGTTCGGGTACTTCCGCGCGAGCTGGACGCTGCGGGCCGACCTGGTGAGCGAGCTCGTCTGCCGGCTCCTGGCGCACCTGGAGGAACGCGGCGCCTTCGTCGTCGTGCCCACGCTGCGCCCCGAGGACGCGGACATGCCGCTGCGGCCCTGGGCCGATCCGGAGAACTTCAACTCCGGCTACGTCATGCGCTCGGTGGACCGCATGTTCAAGCAGGGGGACCGCGAGCCGTGGACCCACCTGCTGGAGTACGCCCACGAACGGACGGCGTTGCCTGCCGTCGACCTCGACGACGGGTCGCTGGTCTACCGCTGACCGCCCGCCCCGCCCACTCCCACCCGCACAGATCTGGAGACCACGTGCCCGTCGACCCGCACATCGCCGCGATGCTGACCATGATGGAGGAGGCCGGGCTGCCGCCCATGTACGAAGGCACCCCCGAGGCCGGGCGGGCGCTCTACCTGGCGCTCACCCACGGCGCGCGCACCCCCGAGCAGCTGGTGCCGGTGGCCAGCACGGAGGACCGGACCGTTCCCGGTGCCGAGGGCGACCTGAAGGCCCGCGTCTACCGCCCCGAGGGTCAGGGGCCGTTCCCCACGGTCGTGTTCTTCCACGGCGGCGGCTGGGTGATCGGCGACCTGGACACCCACGACAACATGGCCCGCAACGTCTGCCGGGGCAGCGGCGCCGTCGTCGTCGCCGTCGACTACCGGCTCGCCCCGGAGCACCCGTTCCCGGCGGCGGTGGACGACGTCGTGGCGGCCGCCCGCTGGATCGCCGCCCACCTGGACCAGTTCGGCGGCGACCAGCGGCTCGGCGTCGCCGGCGACAGCGCCGGGGGCAACCTCTCCGCGGTCGTCGCGCAGGCCCTGCACGCCGACGGCACGCCGATGACCGCCCAGTTCCTCATCTACCCGGCGGTCGACGCCGAGGGCGAGTACCCGTCGCGGATCGAGAACGCCAAGGGCTACTTCCTCGAGAAGGACACCATGGACTGGTTCTACGGGCACTACGCCGAGGGCTGGGACGACGCCATGGACCCGCGGCTGTCGCCGCTGCACCACGGGGACCTCTCCGGGCTCCCGCCCGCGGTCGTCGTCACGGCCGAGTACGACCCGCTGCGCGACGAGGGCGAGGCGTACGGCGAGGCGCTGCGCGCGGCGGGCGTGACCGCCGAGGTCCTCCGCTACGACGGCATGATCCACGGCTTCTTCGACATGGGGACGATCTCGCCGGCCGCCCACAAGGCGATCGAGGAGTCCTGCGCCCGGTTCGGGGAGCTGCTGCACCGCTGAGGGGACGACGCGGCGGAACCCCTGTCCCGGTTCCGCCGCGCTCCTCACGCCTCCGGGAACAGCGCCCGCAGGCCCAGGCGCGTGGGCCGCTGGAACGGCCGCCAGGCGCCCTGGGGCTGCGCCAGCCGGTCGGCGACGATCCACAGCACGGCCGGGTCCACCCCCATGCCCAGGTGGCTCGCGTGCACGGCGACGTTCTCGCTGGTCGGTCCCTCCTGCTGGAGGCAGGTGCGCCAGTCGACGACGCCGTCCCACCGCGAGTAGACCGAGGTGCTCGGCACCGGCAGCGGCCGGGCGGGGCGCACGTCCTGCACCGCCCGCAGCCGTCGCAGCTCGCCGTAGGTGCCGGCGCGCGTGCCGGCAGGGCGCGCCCGGGAGGTTACGGCGGCGAACGGGGAGCCGAGTGAGACCACCTGCCGCACCAGACGGGGCGAGCGCTCGGCCAGCCGGCGGGCGAAGATGCCACCCAGGCTCTGCCCGACGATGCTCACCGGGCCTCCGTGCTCGTCGGCGAGCCGCCGCACCAGGTCGCGGACGCCGTCCACGACCTCCGGCCGCGGCCCGTGGTTGCGGCCGAGGTCCCAGCCGACGGCCGGGTAGCCGAGGCGGCCCAGCCAGCGGCGCAGCGTCCGGGTGGAGACGTCGGAGGCCAGCCACCCCGGCAGGACGACGACCGGGTGCGGCTCGCCGCGCGGGGCCCACCGCAGCAGCGGGGTGCCGGCGGCGAGCGCACCCGCGCTCATCACGGCGCGGACGGGCTCGGTGAGGGCCAGCAGGTCGTCGGTGCGGGCGGCGCGGGGGCGCCCGGACGGAGTGCTCACCCGACCTGCATGCCCGCGAGGCGCAGGTGTCAGTCGCCCGGTGGGAGCACCCGGGGCACGAACACCTCGTCGATCGGCCGCGGGCCGACGTACTGGCGGCAGGTGCACGGCACCCAGCTGTGCCCGGACCAGCGGCCGCGCTTGTCGTAGGTGTCCCGGCGCAGCTCGGCGTAGCAGGTGTTGGTCCCGGTGTCGTGCTGGCTCAGGGTGTGCCCGCAGCCGCACAGCGGCGTGACCGGTGGCGGCGGGGCGCTGCCCCGGCGGCGGCCCATCCGGCCGGCGAGGAAGCCGGCGCCCAGCAGCCCGGCGCCCACCAGCAGGCTGATCGGATCCATCTGCGTGCACCTCCCGCGCGAGGCCTCCGACGGTAGCGCGCGCGGGCCGCCCGCACCGGCGTGCGGGTCGGGCCTCGCGTTGCGCCCGAACCGGAGCCGTGTTCGCCCGATCGAGGGGATTGAGCGGGAGTGATCTGGGGCACGTGTGACCCGTGGACACGTACGCCGTGGGATTCGCCCGACCCGACCGCTGGTCGGCCGGGCAGCGGACCGAGCAGAGCTACCCGTGGCACGCCGTCGAGGCGCACCGCCCGCCGGCCGAGCTGGACGGCGAGGTCGAGCTGGCCGTCTGCGGCGCCATCGTCCAGGTCTGGGGCTCGCAGAGGTGGGAGCGCGTCGGCGTCGGCCGCACCGGCTGCCCCGAGTGCGCGCGCATCACCGCCGTCGACAGCCGGCTGACCTCCGCCCGCTGACCCCCGGCCGGCCGGCTCAGCGCTTCTCGGGCTTCCGGCCGCTGATCGCGGACAGCCCGGTGATCGCCCGCCCGACGATCAGCGCCTGCACCGAGTCGGTGCCCTCGAAGGTGAAGATCGCCTCCATGTCGGCGTGGTGCCGGGCGATGTGGTGGTCCAGGAGGATGCCGTCACCACCGAGGATGTCGCGGGCGTCGGCGACGATCGCCCGGGCCTTGGCCGCGTGGTTCATCTTGGCCAGCGACGCCATGGCCGCGGTCATCCGGCCGGAGTCGGCGAGCTTGGACAGCCGCCAGCACATCAGCTGCATCGAGGTGATCTCGGCGAGCATCCGCGCGAGCTTGTCCTGGACCAGCTGGAACCCCGCGATCGGCTGGCCGAACTGCTCCCGCCGCAGCGCATGGGCCAGCGCGAGCTCGTAGGACGCCGTCGCCAGCCCCAGCGCCCGCCAGGCCACGGTGTACCGGGTCCGGTCGAGCATCTGGGAGACGTCCTTGAAGGAGTGGCAGTTGGCCAGCTTGTTCTCCGCCGGCACCCGGACGTCGGTCAGCGTGATCTCCGCCTGCCACACCGCCCGCAGCGCCGTCTTGCCGGTCATGACGGTGGCCTCGTAGCCCGGCGTGCCCTTCTCCACCACGTAGCCGCCCACCGCGCCGTCCTCACCGCGGGCCCAGATGATCACGTAGTCGGCGATCGAGCCGTTGCCGATCCACTTCTTCTGCCCGTTCAGCACGTAGGCGTCGCCGTCGCGGCGGGCCGAGGTCTCCAGGGCGACGGCGTCCGAGCCGTGCGCGGGCTCCGTGAGGCCGAAGGCGCCGATCTTCTCCAGCCGCGCCATCTCCGGCAGCCAGCGCTCCCGCTGCTCCTCGTCGCCGAGCACGGCGATCGACTGCATCGCGAGGAAGCTGTGCACCCCGTTGAAGGTGCCGATGCTGCCGTCGGCGCGGGCGAGCTCGGCGGCGACGAGGCCCGCGGCGACGTTGCTCATCCCCGGGCACCCGTAACCCTCGATGGTGCCGCCGACGACCCCCACCCCCGCGAGCTTCTGCGCCATCTCGAACGGGAAGTCCGCGCGCTCCCAGTAGTCGTTGATGTGCGGTGTGACCTCGGCGTCGCAGAAGGCGCGCACCCGGTCGCGGAGCTCGATCTCGGCGGGCTCGAGCAGGTCCTCGATGGCGTAGAAGTCTGGGCTGTCGACGGTCACGACCCCGAACGTACGGCGAACCGGCGGATGCTGCCCCTCGTGCAGCGTGCTATCACGCATCGACCGGCAGAGGCGCCGGCCGGACCGATCGGCGCGGTGCTGGGAGGGGGCCTGCCGCGGTAGCTTGCGTCGTCCCGGTTCCCGCCCCAGGAGCTCCGTTGCCGTTCTTCGTCCACTTCGCCCGGTTCGTCCGGCTGCGCCTGAGCGGCTGGCGGCTGCCGCTCGCCGTCGCGGCGTTCGTCTTCCTCTCCAGCTGGCTGGCGATGGCGCTGGTCGAGCCGGCGGACAGCGGGATCACCGCGCCGGGCACCTACTGGTGGTACTTCCTCGTCACCGCCGCGACCGTGGGCTACGGCGACGTCTTCCCGAGCTCGACCGGCGGCCGGTTGATCGGCGCCTACGTGATCGTGGGCGGCATCGTCACCCTGACCCTGCTGTTCACCCAGCTGTCCGAGGCCCTGCAGTCGCTGCGGGGCCGGCGTCTGAGAGGTGTGGTCCCCCTGGACATGTCCGACCACGTGGTGCTGCTGGGCTACTGGCCCGGGCGCACCGAGCGGATCGTCGCCGAGCTCACCGCCGAGGGGCGGACCCAGGTGGTGCTCTGCGCCTGGGACGAGGTCGGCGAGAACCCGATGCCCGACGTGCCGGCGGTGCACTTCGTCCGCGGCGACCTCACCCACGAGGACGTCATGCGGCGGGCGTGCGTGCCGGCGGCGCGGACGGTGGTCATCGACGCCCGGGACGACAACGAGACGCTCGCCGTCGCGGTCGCCGTCGAGCACGCCCGGCCGGGGGTCCACCTCGTCGCCGCCCTGCGCGACCTCGAGCGGCGGGAGACGCTGAGCTACGTCAGCGCCGGGGTGCAGGCCGTGCAGTGGCACATGCCCTCGCTGCTGACCGAGGAGGCGAACGACCCCGGGATCACCCAGGTCTACAGCGAGCTGATGACCCACGGCGGGCGCAACACCTACTCGCTGACGGTGCCGCGGGGCTTCCCGCACGGCACGTTCGGCGAGTGCCAGCGCCACTTCGGCGCGACCTTCGGCGCGACCGTGCTCGCGGTGCGCGGCCCCCAGGGGCTCGCGGTCAGCCCGACGTGGGACACCCCGCTGGAAGCCGGGACGACGCTGTACTACGTGGCCGAGGGCCGCATCCCCGCCCGGCAGCTCACCGGCGGGGCCCGCTCCCAGGCCTAGGAGGGGTGGCCCTCGAGGTCCCCCTCGTCGCCCTGCGGCGCCTCGCGCGGGGCGCTCTGCGCCTCCAGGGACGCCGCCATCTCGGGCGACTCCTGCTCCAGGGCGATGTCGCGGGGCTGCGGCGTCTCGGGCTCCGGCGTCGTCATGCCCCCACCCTGCCGCAGCGCACCCCGGCCCGCTGCCTCACCAGGCTCACAGCCAGGCCGGGCGGAAGACCACGGTGCCCGACCGCGCCGGCACGTCCAGCACCACGGTGCCGGTGACTGCGGAGGACGGCGCCAGCGGACCGCCCGGGAAGGCCGCCGCACCGGTGTCGCAGGAGCCGGCGGGTGCGCCGCCGGTGGCCACGCTCCCGTCGTCCCCCACCAGGCGGAAGTCGCCGGGCCCCACGCTGCGCTCCCCACCCAGGGGGGCCAGGTCGGCGCCGGTGGTCACCGTGATGCGGACGGCCACCAGCGTGCCGATGCCCGCGACGACGGAGCTGTCGGCGCAGGACGCGCCCGCGAGGACGTGTTCCACGGTGACGGTGAGGGCGGAACCGCCTGCGGGGTCGGGCACGTCCACGGCGGATCCCGGGACGATCACGACCGGCGGCGGCTCCACCGGCGCCGGCTCGACCGGCTCGGCGGGCGGCGGCTCCACGGCGGGTGGCGGCGGCTCCTCGACAGGCGGCGGCTCCTCGACAGGCGGCGGCTCCGCGGCCGGGGGTGGCTCCACCGGGGGTGGGTCGGTGGGCGTCGGGTCGGCCGGTGAGGGGGCCGCGGGTGTCGGGTCCGTGGGCGTCGGGACGGCGGGTGTAGGGACGGCGGGTGAGGGGGCCGCGGGGGTCGGCTCCGTGGGTGAGGGGTTCGCGGGCGGCAGGGTGGTCGCCGGTGGGGTGGTCGCCGGGGAGGGCTGCACCGAGGAGGACGGTCCGGACGGCGGCAGGGTCGTCGCCGGTGGGGTGGTCGCCGGTGGGGTGGTCGCCGGGGAGGGCTGCACCGAGGAGGACGGTCCGGACGGCGGCAGGGTCGTCGCCGGTGGGGTGGTCGCCGGGGAGGGCTGTACCGAGGAGGACGGTCCGGACGGCGGCAGGGTCGTCGCCGGGGCCGTGGACCCGGCGGGCGGTGCCGGGTGGGTGGGCGGCGCGACGGCCTGGTCCCGGGACTCACCGCGGTCCGCCGCGGACGGGGGCGGCGCGGTCGTGGGCGCCGCCGGCGCCGCGGAGGGGCCGGGGCCCGAGTCGAGGTCGAGTTCGGCGTCGAGGGCGGCGTCGACGGCGGCGTCGAGGGCGCGCTCGGCCGATGACACCACCTTCCGGACGGAGCTGACGGAGACGGCGGGGGAATCGGCGACGGGGGCGGCCGCGGCGGGCGCGCCAGGGAGGAACCAGTCGGCGGAGCCGGGGGGGAGCGCACCGATGGTCGGGATCACCAGCGGCCCCATGCCGGCGCCCTCGGGCAGGACCCAGGCCTGCGGGTCCACCCGGTCGTCGGCTGCCACCTCCACGGCGCCGGCCACCGGCACCGGTGCCCCGAACCCGGTCAGGGCGAGCAGGGCCGCGGAGCCCACGCCGCCGGTCATGGCGGCCAGCGCACGCAGCCGGCGGCGGGCCAGCAGCTGGGCCTGGTACCGGGCCGGCGGCGACGGCCGTGGTGCCGACCGAGCCGGGACCACGCGCCGGCGCACCGGCGGTGCCACCGGCCGGGCGGCGGAGGGATCGCGCGGGAACGGCGTCGGTCGCCGTGGCCCGCAGCCGGCTCCGGGGGCAGGGGAGACGGACCGCGGGTCGCCGCCCGGATCGGCTCCAGGCGCCGGCGGGGGCGAGGTGGTCATCGTCATCACCGCCAGGGTCTGCGAGCCGGGGGAACATCCGGGGAGGAGCGGTCGAACGCTAACCGGCGGCACGGCGTCCCGGAGCTGGTCCGGAGTCGGAACCGATCCGTTCACCCACTCTTGGGGGTCGGCACGTCCCCCCGGTCTGGCCGGTCGGCGCCCGGGCAGCGGCACCTCCGGGTAATCCGTGGTCAGCGGTGCTCGGTCAGACCGTCCACGTCACCCACTCCAGCGATTCGCCCGACCAGGCGGACGGGCAGTGCCGCCGGTCCTTGTCCGCCCCCGCGCGCACGCGGGCGATGGCGGCACGGGCGAGGGCGGGCTTCCGGGCCTGCCGCAGCACCCGGCTGCGCAGGATCTTCGCCACCACGCGGGGATCCCGGGACCGGACGGCCATCAGCAGCAGCTGCACCGCCCAGCTGGTGTGGTCGAGGTCCATGGGTGCCGCACCGGTGCGGTACTTCCGCTCGATGGCCACGAGCTCCCGGTCCAACCCGACCGGGTCGTGGAACATGCTGTCGGAGTGCCGGTAGTAGCCGACGAGCGGCCTGTTCACCGGCGCAACCGGTGCGGCCAGGGCGAGCCGGTAGTAGAAGTCCCAGTCGGCGAGGATGCTGAGCGCTGGGTCGAACCCACCGACCTGCCGGGCGAGGGCGGTCGCCGCCAGGACGCCGGACCCACCGCCGGGGATGCCGCCGGTGCGCGCCAGCACGGAGGGCGTCGTCTCGGGCGTCGGTGGCTCGTGCCAGTGCAGGGGGCGGAAGGCGTCGTCCACGTGCACCGCCCCGACGGAGGACCAGCCGGCTCCCGGCGCGGCGGCCAGGGCCTCGAGCTGGCTGCGCAGCTTGTCCGGGGCCCAGTAGTCGTCGTCGTCGCAGAGGGCCACCCACGCCGTCCTGGCCACGGCGATCCCCGCGTTCCGCGCCCGGGACACACCCAGGCTCGCGGGGTGGTGGATGATCCGCACCCGGCAGCTCGCCAGGGCGTCCAGGGCTCCGGCCGTGGCGGCGTCGCTCCCGTCGTCCACGACCACGACGTCCACCGGGACACCGTCCTGGGCAAGAGCCGACGACACGCTCCGGCGGACGAGGTCCAGGCGGTTCCGTGTGGGGATGACGACCGTGACGGCGGGCCCCGTCGTCATCGTGCCCAGCCGGCGTACGCGGCCAGCCATTCGGGCGGCGGCGCGGGGGCCGCACCGACCCCGCGCGCGTCGCTGCCCAGCTGGCCGGTGAGGCGGCGGGCCAGCTGCCGGCTCACGGGGACGATGCCGGCCTCCGCCACGCCTCTGCCCAGCAGCCGGACCGCCGTGCCGGGGGCACCCAGCAACTGGGCCATCCGTGCCACCCGGACGTACCAGTGCGCCAGGTCCGGGTCGAACCGCTCGCCACCGGCGAGGTCGCGGTGCTTGTGCCGGAGACGGGTCAGCTCCCGGACCACCCCGTCCGGGTCGTGGTACATGCTGTCGGAGTGCACGTAGTAGGCCAGCAGCGGCTGGTCGACCGCGGCGACGGGCGAGCCGGCACCCAGACGGACGTAGAAGTCCCAGTCGGCCAGGATGGACAGCTCCTCGTCGAAGCCGCCCACGTCCCTCGCCTCCGTGGTGCGGACGAGGACTCCGGAACCGCCCCCCGGAACGGCCGGGCGGCGCGACAGCTCCCCGAGGAGCCGCCCGGAGGCCGGGGCCGGGGCGTACTCCGTCGCCCGGAGGTCGCCGTCGACGTGGAGCGCCCCCACGCAGGACCACAGCGCCCCGGGGACCGCGCGCAGGGCCGCGAGCTGGGCGCGCAACTTGCCCGGCGCCCACAGGTCATCGTCGTCCAGGAAGGCGACCCACGGCGTCCGGACCTCGGCCAGCCCGGCGTTGCGGGCACCCGACACGCCCCTGCTCCGCTCGTGCCTCACCAGCCGGACACGGGGGTGGGCGAGGCCCTCGACCGCGTCCGCCGTCCCGTCCTGGCTCCCGTCGTCGACGACGACGACCTCGGCCTGCACCTCCCGCTGCCGCAGGACGGAGTCGATGGCGCGGAGGACCAGCCGACGACGGTCGCGCGTCGGGATCACCACCGTCACCGCGTCGTCACTCCGGTCGTGCCCGCCGCTCACCTCGGGCCCCCGACCGCGGCCGGCCGCGTGCGGGTACGCCGGTTGCGGAGGTAGAACACGACACCCGCGAGCGCCCCGCTGACCTCGCGTCCGAAGACGCGGTCGCCGGGTTCCCGCCCCCTCGTCACGCGCCGCACGCTCCTGCGCAGGTAGTAGGAGGGCAGGCTCAGGAAGGCGCGCCGCAGGTTGCCGAGATCACCCGTGCGCTCGTACTGCACGAGCAGTGCGGTGACGTGGCCGCGCATGTAGTGGAAGATCTGGCTCCGGAGCCCGGCCATGCCGGCGCGGTGGTGGTGGAAGACCACCGCCGAGGGCTCGTATCGGCAGGTCCGGCCGGCGGCCAGGATGCGGTACCAGTACTCGGAGTCGCCCGAGCACCCGGCGGCGCCGACGTCCAGCCGCTCGTCGAACAGACCCACCTCGTCGACGACGGAGCGGCGGAAGGCCATGTTGGCGCCGGCGCCGATCTCCCAGGCGGGGCAGCCGTAGGGGCGCTTCGCGCGGTAGAAGTCCGGCCCGAAGTCGATCCGCATGAACCCCCGGCCGAAGCCCCATCGGGACTCGAAGATCCACTGCGCCTCCGTGTCGAGCTCGGCCGGCAGCACCAGCCCGGTGACGGCCAACACCTCCTCGTCGTCCTCGAAGGCGGCCACCAGCCGCTCCAGCCAGCGCGGGTGCAGCTCGGTGTCGTCGTCGGTGTAGGCGATCAGGTCCGACCGGGCCGCCAGCAGCCCCGTGTTGCGGGCGATGTCGAGCCCGGGGCGGTCCTCGCGCACGTAGTGGACCCCCGCGGCGACGGCCACTTCCCGCGTCCGCGGCCCCGTGGAGGCGTTGTCCACCACGATGACCTCGTCCGGCGGGTGGCTCTGCCGCGGGAGGCTGGCCAGGCAGCGGGCGAGCTCCTCCGGCCGGTCACGCGTGCAGATGACCACGCTGACCGTCGGGGTCGGCCGCGCGGCCGGGGCCTCCGGTGCGGGCACCGGCGCGGCCGACGAGAACAGGTCTCGGAGGGCCGCCTCGGGATCGTCCGCGGGCGCCACCCACTTCTGGGCCACCGGCCGGTCCCCGGCCCAGAGGACCAGCAGGGTGAGCCGTCCGGCCCAGTCGCCGGTCGGCACCCGCCCGCGGTCGTCGAAGAGCACGTGGACGACCTCCGCGAAGCCGCCGTCCGCGGCTCGGCCGGTCCTACCGGTGGCACGTCTGCCCAGGAAACCCATGAGTGCTCCTCTTCCCCCGTCCCTGCCCGGTCCCCCGGTCACGTGGCGCTCCACCGGTGCGGCGGCTGCACGGAGCCGCTGGTCGTGGTGCCGAGCACCAGCACCTTCACGCTGTCCCAGCGGTAGTCGTGGGGCACCTCCCAGTCGGGGGAGTAGATACCCGCGTCGACCCAGTAGGCGCCGGGCTCCAGGTCCACCCGGTCGAGGGTCAGCGTGACCTCGCCCGTCCCGGCCAGCGGGACCGAACCGGCCCGGCTCGCCTCGGTGGTCAGGTCGACGATCGGGGCGTCGGTCCCCACCCGGCGCAGCGAGACGCTGAACAGCGCGCTGCTCACCGCGTCGTCGACCGTGCGGTACCGGATGCGGACGGTCAAGCCTCCACCGAGCACCGTGGCGCCGGCCGGGGCGTCCTGGGCCCCGGTGCAGGAGATCCCCGTGACGAGCACGCGCCCGTCCCCCTTGCGATAGCCGCCGTCGGGCAGCTCCTGGGTGGGTCCCGCCCGCTCGTCCAGCGAGCGTTCGTAGGCGTCCAGGACCTCCGCGGCGGGGCCGCGGGCGTGCACCGTCCCGGCGCGCAGCCAGACGACGTCCGTCGCGAGGCGGCGGAGCTGGCCCATGACGTGCGAGGCGACGAGCAGGGCGCAGCCCCGCCCCTGGAGCCGCTCCACGTGCGTCAGGCACTTCTCCTGGAAGGCGATGTCGCCCACCGCGAGCACCTCGTCGATGAGCAGCAGCTCCGGGTCGGTGACGGCGGCCGCCGCGAACGCGAGGCGCAGCTTCATGCCGTCGCTGTAGGTCCGCAGCGGCTCACGCAGGGTCGCCTCGTCCAGCTCGGCGAACTCGGCGATGTCGTCGAGGCGGCCGCGGGCCTGCCGGGGGCTGAGCCCGGCCAGCACCGCCGCCGTGACGGCGTTGTCGGCGCCGGAGAGCTCGTCGTTGGCCGAGGCGTTGAGCGTCAGCAGGCCGGAGACGGCGGCGTGGCGGTGGATCGTCCCGCTCGATGGCTTCGTCAGCCCCGCCGCGATCCGGAGCAGCGTGGACTTCCCCCCGCCGTTGCGGCCGACGACCCCGACGACCTCCCCCGGCCGGAGCGTCAGGTCGACGTCCCGGAGAACCGGTTCCCACCGGCTCCGGCCGGCGCTTCCGGTGAACCGCTGGCGCAGCGTCGCCGCCCCGCCCCGGCGGTAGCGCTTCCCCACCCCCTCGAGCACCAGGACCGGCTCGCTCACAGGTGGTCCAGGAAGTTCGCGGAGGTGCGCGTGTGCAGGGCCCAGCCGAGGACGAAGACCCCGGCGCAGACGGCGGTGACCACGAGCATCTCCGCCGCGCCGGGCACCGTGCCGTCCACCAGCACCTGCCGCTGCGCGGTGATGAGCGCGGCGACGGGGTTCCAGTCGATCAGGGTCTGCAGGAGGCCGTCGGTGACCGCCTGGGCGGTGTAGAAGACCGGGGTCAGGAAGAAGCCCACGGAGAGCACCAGCTGGACCGCCAGGCGGGCGTCCCGCCAGCGGACGTCGGCCACGGAGGCGGCCATCCCGATGCCGAGCATGAGCAGGCCTTGCAGGACGAGCAGGAAGGCGAGCAGGAACGCGGTCACCGGGAGGCGCCCGGTGTCGATCCAGACCACCAGGAGCAGCACCGGCAGGCCGGCGAGGTAGTCGAAGGCGTCGGTGAGGAGGCTGATCGTGGGCACGGCCTGCCGCGGCAGCGTCGGGTGCCCGAGCAGGTCCCTGCGGTCGACCGCGCTGGTGGAGGCGTTGGACACGCCCGCGTTGAACCAGTTCCAGGCGAGGACCCCGACCGCCAGCTCGGCCAGGTAGTCCGGCCCACCGCCGGAGAAGAGCGCGGAGAACACCAGCCCGAGGACGAGGAACCGGGCGACGGCGGGGGCCAGCGCCCACAACCAGCCGAGGAAGGCGGCCTGGTAGCGGATGCGGAACTCGCGCGCGGTCAGGTGCAGGACCACCTGCACGGTGCGCCGCAACCTCTGGGTGCGCGGCCGCGACCGGCCGGCGGGAGGCGACGCCGGGGGGTGGCTCACCGTGTCCGCCCGCGTGCGCGGATCCACCGGGGGATGCCGGCCAGCGACCCGCCGACCTCCGCCCGCAGGAGGCGGACCGGGTAGTCGTCGCGCAGCCGGACGACCCACCAGGCGCGGCGCGCGTACTCGCGGGGGAGGGCCAGGACGAGCCGGGCCAGGCCGCGCACGTCGTGGTGGCGGACCAGCAGGTCGAGCAGGTAGCCCACGTGCTCGCCGGCGGATACCCGCAGCCGGGTGCCGAGGGCCGAGCCCGAGGAGCCGTGGTCGCGCAGCACCACGGCCGTCGGCTCGTAGACCACCCGTCCACCGGCCACCAGGACCCGGTGCAGGTACTCGGTGCCGGCCTCGGCTCCCAGGGCGGGGTCGAGTTCCCCCAGGCGGTGCAGGGCCTCCCGGCGGATCGCCGCGTTGGACAGCGTCCCGATCCGCCACGTCGGCGCCGGCCCCCGCCCCGTGCGCACCCACGACCGGTCGAGGACCTGCCGGTGCGGGCCCCCGTCCAGCCTGCCCAGGTCCTCGAGCAGCTGGGCCTCGAGAGATCCCGGGTCCGCCGGCAGGACGTTCCCCGTCACCGCCGTCACGGACCGGTCGCCGAACGGGCCGACCAGCGCCTCGAGCCAGCCGTCGGCGGGCGTCACGTCGTCGTCGAGGAAGACCACGACCTCGCCCCGGAGGTGGGGGAGCGCCGCATTCCAGGCTGCGGCGCGCCCGAGCCCCGGTGCGTGCACGAGCTCCACCCCGGGGCTGTCGGTGGCCACGGGCGGGCCGCCGCCGGGCGTGGTGTCCACGACGACCACCTGGAGCACCCGGCCGCTCGTGGCCGGCAGGGCCGCGAGGCCGGCCGGCACGGTGGCGGGACCGCCCCCGGTCACCAGCAGGATGCTGATCGCGGTGGCGTCCGGCGCTCCCGTGGCGCCTGCCGGCCGGGCGTCCGCCGGGGTGAGCGCGCCGTCCTCCCCGAGGGCTACGTCCTGCCAGGACGCTCCCGGGGTGAGCACCGCCGGACCCAGCCGGCCGACGATCTCCCAGCGGAGCCGGGCCGGCGAAGGGCGGGAGCCGGCGGTCCGGATCGAGACGTCGGCCTGCGGCCGCCCGTCCCGCTCCACCCGCACGCGCAACCGCCGCGCGCGTCGGTGGTCCTCGACGGGACGGAGCGTGGACGGGTCGGGCAGCCGCCCGGCGACCAGGTCGACGACGATCGCCGGATCCGGGCTCCGCGGGGAGCGACGGGTCGGGCGCGGGTGGACCAGCGGTGGCGCGGTGGGTTCGTGCGGGTGGCGTGCGGACTCCGCCTCCGCCTGCGCCCGGGCGCGCGCGTACAGCCGCCCGCCCAGCGCGTCGAGCATCCCGCGGGTGTCCGCGCGCACCACCGCCCCCGGCCACACGCGCGGCCAGAGCAGGCTGCGGAGGTTGCCGCGCAAGTGGTGACGACCCGCCCACCGGGCGCCGAAGGCCAGCAGCGCGCGCGCCTGCGCGGGCCCGTACCGGGGACCGGCCCCGGCGAAGATGCTGTAGACGCCGGTGCCGTTGCCGGCCATCTGGCGGGCGAGCTCGGGCATCGTCCGGCGGTGCACGTGGCGCACCACGGCCGTGGGCTCGTAGACGAGCAACCCGCCGGAGGCCAGCACGCGGAAGTACATCTCGAGGTCCCCGCCGCCCCCGGTGGGGGTGCCCACGTCCAGCGCGGGGTCGAAGCCACCCAGCGCCAGCGCGTCCTCCCGGAGGAGCGCCATGTTGGCTCCCGTGCCCGCGACACCGGTGCCGGGGTAGAGCTGGGCGGCGACCTCGCCGGAGGCGACGCCCACGGACATCCACCGGCGGGCGTAGCCGCGGCCGAACCCCCCGAACGCCTCGAACAGCACCTGCGCGCGCGTGGCGAGCTCGGCGGGCGCGACCAGCCCGGTCACCACGACGGCGTCGGGCTCCTCCGCGAACGCGCGCACGATGCCCCGCAACCAGCAGGGGTGGACGAGCACGTCGTCGTCGGTGAAGGCCACGATGCGCGTCCCCGCCTCGAGGAGGGCGCGGTTGCGCGCCCAGTCCAGGCCGGCCCGGGGTTCGCGGACGTAGCGCACCCCGAACTCCTCGGCCACCTGACGGGTGCGGTCGTCCCGGGAGGCGTTGTCGACCACCAGCACGTCCGCCGGGCGGGTGTCGAGACCGGCGACGGCCTCGAGGCAGCGGCGGAGGTCGTCGGGTCGGTCACGGGTGCAGATCGCGACCGTCACCACGGAGCCGTCCACCGGCGGCAGGTCCGGGTGGCCCACCCGCGGCAGGCCGTGGGAGGACGCCTCCGCGACGCCGCCCGGAACGGCCAGGCAGTCCCTCAGCAGGTGCTCCGCGACGGCGCGCGCGCATTCCCGGGCGGCGACCCGGGGGAGGGCCGCGAGCACGGTCGCGGGGTCGCCCGGCACGGTGATCTCGCCGATGGGCTCGCCGTGGAACCAGACGAGCGCGTGCACGCCCTCGGCCGGCTGCTCGAACGCCGTCAGCGCGGGGAGGAGGGTGGCCGTGCGGCGGTCCAGGTCGACGTCGGCGACGGCGAGGGCGCGGTAGTGGCGTGACCCGTCCGGACGGCGCATGCGCAGGCTGCCCCGCGCGGACAGGCGGCGCCGACGGGGCCCCGGAGGCATGGCGACCGGGTCGTCGGGCGCTCCCGGGACGACACCTTCGGCCGGGACGTCGAACCCGGCGGCCAGCCCCTCCGCGGCCGCCGGCGTGACCGGTTCAGGCGGCACGCCGGGGTTCCTGGTCGCGGAACCACTCCACCGTCGTGGCCAGACCCTCCCGGACGGGGATCGAGGGCTCCCAGCCGAGGACCTCCCGGGCGAGCGCGATGTCGGGCTGTCGCACGTGGGGGTCGTCCTGCGGCCGGGAGATGAACGAGATCGGCGACGGGGAGCCGGTCACCTCCAGCACCATCCGGGCGAGGTCAAGGATGGACATCTCGAACGGGTTCCCGATGTTGACCGGACCGGGGTGCTGGGAGCGGAGGAGGCGGAGCACGCCGTCGACGAGGTCGCTCACGTAGCAGACCGAGCGGGTCTGGGTGCCGTCGCCGGCGACGGTCAGGGGTTCCCCGGACAGGGCCTGGCGGATGAACGTGGGGATCGCGCGGCCGTCGTCCGGTCGCATGCGCGGACCGAAGGTGTTGAAGATCCGCACGATCGTCGTGTCCACCCCGTGGAAGGTCCGGTACGCGGTGGCGAGCGCTTCGGCGTACCGCTTGGCCTCGTCGTAGACCCCGCGGGGGCCGACCGGGTTGACGTGCCCCCAGTAGGTCTCGGGTTGCGGGTGGACCTGCGGGTCGCCGTAGGTCTCGCTCGTCGAGGCCAGCAGCAGCCGGGCGCCCTTCTCCCGCGCCATCCCCAGGGCGTGCAGCGTGCCGATGGCGCCGACCTTCAGCGTCTCGATCGGCAACCGGAGGTAGTCGATCGGCGATGCCGGGCTCGCGAAGTGCAGCACGTGGTCGACCGGCCCCGGCACGTGGATGTAGTTGGTGATGTCGTAGGTGACCAGCCTGAAGTTCGGCAGCGGCAGGAGGTGCTGCACGTTGGCCGGGGTCCCGGTGGACAGGTTGTCCAGGGCGACGACCTCGTGCCCCTCGGAGAGCAACCGTTCGCAGAGGTGGGAACCGAGGAAGCCGGCACCACCGGTCACGACGACACGCGCCACGCGTTCCTCCAGACCCCCGGGCCGTCTCCTGAGCCGGGAGCGGCGACCACTCAACCTGATCACCCTCGGACGGGGGTGGCAAGGCGCGGGGTCGAGCACCTCCCCTCGGCGGGTGAGCACCCCGGATACCGTGCGCGCCATGGCAGGGACGCGATGGCTGGTCACCGGCGGCGCAGGTTACATCGGTGCCCACGTGGTGCACGGTCTGCTGCGGTCCGGGCGGGAACCGGTCGTCGTGGACAACCTGTCCACGGGGTTGCGCTCACGGGTACCGGAGGGCGTCGAGCTGCACGAGGTCAGCGTCGTGGACACGGCGGCGCTGGCCGACGTCGTGCAGCGCGTGCGCCCCACCGGGGTCGTCCACCTGGCGGGCAGGAAGTCGCCCACCGAGTCCATGGCCGATCCGCTCCTGTACGCGCGGGAGAACGTCGTCGGCGTGATCAGCCTGATCGAGGCGGTGCGGGCCGCGGGCGGGGACCGGATCGTCTTCTCGTCGAGCTGCTCGGTCTACGGCACGCCGGTCGCCGAGGTCGTCGACGAGGCGGCGCCGACCCTGCCGGAGAGCCCCTACGGGGACTCCAAGCTCTACGGCGAGCGGATCCTGAACGCCGCGGCCGCCGCCCACGGCTTCGGCGTCATCAACCTCCGGTACTTCAACGCCGTGGGCGCCGCCGGCCCGGAGCTGCGGGACACCGGCGCGCACAACCTCTTCCCCCTGGTCTTTCGGGCGGTGCGCGCCGGGGAGCGGCCGCGTGTCTTCGGCACCGACTACCCGACGCCGGACGGCACCTGCGTGCGCGACTACGTGGACGTTCGGGACGTCGCGGACGCGCACGTCCGCGCGGCCCAGGCGCTCGAGGAGGGCAAGCGCGTCGCCACGTACAACATCGGCTGCGCTCGCGGCAGCAGCGTGCTCGAGGTCCTCACCATGATGGAGTCGGTGACGGGCCGGGCCATCCCGTACGAGGCCGCCGACCGCCGGCCCGGCGACCCCGCGCGGATCGTGGCCCGGGTCGACCGCATCGCACGGGAGCTGGGCTGGACCGCGCGACGCGACCTGTACGACATGGTGAGCAGCGCGTGGGCCGCCGAGCAGGGCATCCCGCAGGGCGGCTGATCGCGCCGGGTGGACACGGCGCGCGGGGGCCGCCCTGCGGCCGCCCTATCGTCCCCTCAGCTCCCGGCGGAGGATCTTGCCGGTGACCGTCTTGGGCAGTTCGTCCACCAGCTCCACGCTGCGCGGGTACTTGTAGGCCGCCATCCGCTCCTTGCAGTGGGCGATCAGCTCCTCCGGCGTGGTGCTCGCTCCCGGCTTCAGGCTCACGAACGCCTTGACGGTCTCGCCGCGCTTCTCGTCGGGGACCCCCACCACCGCGGACTCGCGGACGGCCGGGTGCTCGGCGAGGACGTCCTCGACCTCGCGGGGCCAGACCTTGTAGCCGGAGGCGTTGATCATGTCCTTCTTGCGGTCGACGATGAACACCCAGCCCTCGGCGTTCATGAAGCCGACGTCACCGCTCTTGAGCGCCCCGCCGGGCAGCCCGGCCGCGGTCTCCTCGGGCTTGCCCCAGTAGCCGGCGACGACCTGGGGGCCCTCGGCGACGATCTCGCCCACCTCGCCCAGCGGCAGGTCGCGCCCCTCGTCGTCCTGGATGCGCACGACCGTGTTCGGGGCGGGCACCCCGACCGACAGCGCGCCCGACACCGGGTCCACCGGGGACGGCGACCCGAACGGGGTCACGGTCATCGGCGAGGTGGTCTCGGTCAGGCCGTAGGCGTTGTGCACCTGCTTTCCGGTGGCGGCCAGGAAGTTCTGCTCGGCCGTGGGGGAGATGGCCGCCCCGCCGGAGTAGAGGGACGTGAACGAGGCGAAGTGGTCCTTGCTGAACCCCGGGGCGTTGAGCAGCGCGGTGAAGGCGGTGATCGCGCCGATGGTGAAGGCCGGGCGGTGCTCGGCGAAGGCGTCGAGCACGACCTGGGGCTCGAACCGGTAGGCCAGCACCAGCGGCGCCGGCACCAGCAGGCTGACCGCGATGTGCCCGATCAGCCCGGTGATGTGGAACAGCGGGGCGACGCCGAAGATCGCACCGTCCCGGCCCGCGTGCACCCAGTCCCGGTACACCTGGGCGGTGAAGACGACGTTCCGGTGGGTGTTCATCGCGCCCTTGGGCACGCCCGTGGTGCCCGAGGTGTAGGTCAGGAACGCCACGTCGTCGGAGCGGAGGCCGACCGGCGGGGGCACCTGGCCGCGGTGGACGGCGACGAACTCGGAGAAGTCCGTCGTCCCCTCGTGGCGCTGCCGGGTGGTGCCCGCGAACAGCCGGTCGTCGTCCCGGGTCTGGAACTCCAGCTCGCTGGTGGTGAGCACCAGGCGCACACCGGTCGAGGGGACCACCTCGCGAGCCACCTGCTCGTAGAGGGTCTCCAGCGACAGCAGCACCGTCGCGCCGGAGTCCTCGAGCAGGTAGGAGAGCTCGCGGGCCCGGCTCATCGGGTTGATCGACACCATGATCCCGCCGGCCTTCCAGGCGGCGACCATGGCGATGACGAACTGCGGCACGTTCTGCAGGTAGACCGCCAGCCGATCACCCGGCCCGAAGCCGCGGGCCAGCAGCCCGACGGCTAGGGCGTCGCTGAGCTCGTCGAGCTCGCGGCGGGTGATGGCCCCGTCGAAGTACCGCAGGGCCACGCCGTCGGGGTCCCGCTCGACGCCGGCCCGGAACATCTCCAGGGCGGTCTCGAACTCGATCGCGTAGTCGGCCGGCTGGTCGCCGTAGAGCGCCAGCCAGGGTCGCTCGTCGTAGGCGCTCATGGGGGCGCTACTTGATGACGACGGGGTTGACCGGGGTGCCGGCGGCCTTGGCGACCTTGAGCGGGGCGGCCACGTAGAGGAAGGCGTACTGCCCGTCCTCGGCGCAGTCGGCGGCCAGCGCCTCCAGGTCGGCGATCTCCGTGAGCGTCACGCCGAGGTTGCGCATGAGCGCGTTGTGCAGCACCAGGGCCACCCCGTTGTTCGGGTCGAAGGTGACCTCGTTGGCGATCGTGTCGGTGACCAGGTTCGGGATCTCCATGTCCTGGAACCACTGCACGAGCTCGGGGGAGTAGACCAGCCCCGGCTCGTTGAAGCCCTCGTAGAACGCCTCGCCCTGCTCGTGGAACAGCTGCAGGAAGTTGGTCCGGATGACCAGGATGTCGCGCTTCTCGATGGGCGTGCCCTGGGCCTCGGCGCAGGCGACGAGGTCCTCGTGGGTGAAGGTCTCGCCCTTGTCGAGGGTGGCCTTGCCGCGGAAGCGGGCCATGTCCAGCAGGACGGCCCGGCCGACGACGCCGCGCTGGGCGATCGGCTCGACGCTGGCCTTCTCCAGCCCGCCGACGGTGGTGCGGGCGTCGTAGCCGTTCCAGATCTTGCCGTCGTACCAGAGGTGGCCGAGGGCGTCGTACTGCGTCGAGCCCTGCAGGTAGGCGTCGATCTTGTCGTCGGCGTAGTGCAGCCCGCCGGGGTAGTCGGCTCCCTTGCCGCCCTCGTCCCAGTCGCTCTCGTCGAGCACCTGGGTGCGGACGGCGGGGGTGCGGCCGGGCCAGACCGGGTCGCCCTTCGGGTCGCCGATGAGCCGCTGCAGCGTGAAGACCTTGCCCGAGCGCACGAGCTTGACCGCGGCGAGCACCTGCTCCGGCCCGAGGTAGTTCAGCGCGCCGACCTCGTCGTCGGGCCCCCACTTGCCCCAGTTGGTCGGCGCGTCCTTGAGCAGCTCACCGAGGTACGGCGCGGTCGCGGGGCTGTCGGTCACAGGTGCCTCCAGGGGATGGGCGGAGGCCCGTCCGTCGGACGGGCGGGGCAGTGCCTCGGAGTGTTCGCCGGTGTGGTGCCAGCCACAACCGGCGTGCAACATTCGGTGCAACCGCGCACCGCCCGGAGCGCCGTCCCAGCCCCAGGGAGACCCCGTGACCAGCACCGTGCCCGGCACCCCCGAGTCCGTCTTCACCTACGGGGCGCCGCAGTTGAAGTTCGGCAACGGCGCCTCCGACGAGATCGGCTTCGACCTCAGCCGCTTCGGCGTGCGCCGGGTCCTCGTCGTCACCGATCCCGGGGTGGCGGCCACCGGGCACCCCCAGCGGGTGGCCGACCAGATGGCGCAGTTCGGCATCGAGGCCCGGGTCTTCGACGGCGTCCACGTCGAGCCGACCGACGTCAGCCTGGTCGCCGCCATCGAGGAGGCGCGGTCGTCGGGGCCCTGGGACGCGTTCGTCGCCGTCGGTGGCGGGTCGAGCATCGACACCGCGAAGGCGATCAACCTGCTCACGACCAACCCCGGCGAGCTCATGGACTACGTCAACGTGCCGGTCGGCAAGGGGCAGGCGCCGCCCAACCCGCTCAAGCCCCTGGTGGCCGTCCCGACGACGACGGGCACCGGGGCCGAGAGCACCACGATCTGCGTGATGGACGTGATCTCGGCCCGGGTGAAGACCGGCATCAGCCACGCCCGGCTCCGGCCGACCCTCGCCGTCATCGACCCCGACCTCACCCGCAGCCAGCCGGCCGGGGTGACAGCGGCGTCGGGCATGGACATCCTCTGCCACGCGCTGGAGAGCTACACGGCGCGCTGGTACACCACGTACGAGCACAAGTCGCCCGATCAGCGGGTGCCCTACTGCGGCTCGAACCCGATCTCGGACATGTGGTCGGAGAAGGCGATGAGCCTGCTGGCCGGGTCGTTCCGCACGGCCGTCCGCAACGGCGACGACACGCAGGCCCGCGCGGAGATGGCGATGGCCGCCACCTTCGCCGGCATGGGGTTCGGCAACGCCGGGGTGCACATCCCGCACGCCAACGCCTACCCGATCGCCGGGCAGGTGAAGGACTTCCACCCCAAGGACTACCCGGCCGGCGAGGCGATGGTGCCGCACGGGATGTCGGTCGCGCTGACCGCGCCCGAGGCGTTCCGCTTCACCTTCGAGGCCTCGCCGGAGCGGCACGTCCGCGCCGCCGAGCTGCTCGCGCCCGGTGCCGACCGCCCGTCGGACGCCGCGGAGTTCCTGCCCACGGTGCTCGCCGACCTGATGCGCGACATCGACATCCCGAACGGCGTGGGGGCGGTCGGGTTCGGCGAGGGCGACATCCCCGACCTGGTCGACGGCGCGATGAAGCAGCAGCGGCTGCTCGCCACCTGCCCGCGCGCGGTCACCGAGGACGACCTCGCCGGCATCTTCCGGCGGTCGCTCTCCCTCTGGTGAGGCGGCTCAGCGGGGGGCGACGACGGTCTTGGTGACCTGTCCGGTGGCCACCAGGACGCCGTCGACGGTGGCCTCCGCGCGCATGAACGCGACCGCCCGGCCGCGGCGCAGCACAGTGGCGGTGACCTCCACGGCGGAGTCGGCGCCGACCGGCCGCAGCAGCGATGCGGAGACGTCGTGGGTGACCGCGTGCTCGCCGTCGCCGAGGTGGGGGAGCAGCGCCAGGAACGAGGCGACGTCGAGGAGGGCGTAGACGACGCCACCGTGCAGCATCCCGGCCGGGTTCTGGGCGGCCGGGCCCACCGGGAACCGGATCCCCGCTGCCGGATCGGCGTCGTCGCGCAGCTCGACGCCGAGGAACCGGTGCAGCGGGATGTCGAGGACTGCCTGCACGAGGGCACGGGGGACGGGGACGCCGGTCACCGGGTCAGCATCCATCAACAGCTCCGGCGGCTGCCCACAGGCCCGGCCCGAGGGCCGCGGGGAGGGCGCCCACGTTCCTAGGCTCCGCCCTGGTGAGGGGACCGGGAGGAGGCCGAGGTGGGCGGGTACGGGGATCCCGATGCCCTCGACGGGCTGGCCGACGAGCTGGCCGGACGGGCGAGGGCGGTGCGCGCGGCGGGGGAGGAGCACCGGCGCGCGGGCGCCCGCACCCGCTGGGTGTCCGACGCCGCCGAGGCGTACCGGCAGCGGCACGTGCGGGACTGCGCGGACGTCGACGCCGCGGCCGACGCGATCGAGCACGCCGCAGGCTTGCTGCGCCGGCACGCCGACGAGGTGCGCTCCCGGCTGGCGGCGATCGCGCGCGCCGAGCGGTCGGTCCGCTCGTGGCTGGCCGACCAGGCCGCCCGGGGCGGCGACCTGCTCGAGGAGCTCGGCGACGTCGTGGCGGAGCTGCCCGAGGCGGGCGCCGACGCGTGGCGCACGGTGTCGGCCCGGCTGAGCAGCGCGGGCCTGTGGTGAGCGTCGCGGCCCGGCGGCTGGCCATCCCCGCCGCCGGGTGGGCCGTCCTCGCGGCCGGCCGGCTGCCCGGTGCGCCCCGGGCCCTCGCTCCCGCAGCGCTCGGGGCCGCCGAGCGGGAGGCGGCCACCACCGCGCTGCTCGCCGACGGGGTGCTGGCAGCGCCCGGGGACGGGCCGGTGCGACCGGTGCCGGCGGTCGCCGCCGACCTCGCGGTGCTCGCCCGGCCGCTGCTCACCGTGCGCCTGGAGGTGGCCGGGCCGGTGGGGGAGCGGGCAGGGTGGTTCGCCCTGGGCGCCGGGGTGGTCGTCGGCGTGCTGTCCCTGCCCGGGGGCGGGGTGGAGCTGTCGGTGGCCCCCGCCGCCCGGCTGGGTGCGGAGCTGGCGCGGGCCGTGCCCGAGGTGGGGGCGGTGAGCGGCGCACCGGCGGCCGGCGGGGTCGCCGCGCCCTCGGGTCGCCTCGCGGTGACGGAGCTGGACCGCGAGCTCGGGCGCCGGACGGGCGGGGCGCTGGACTGCCTCGTCCTGGGCCGCGTCGGCTCCGGCGCCGGGGCGGGGCAGGTGTCCTGGCTGGCGACCGACGCCGGCTGGGTGGGGCTGCGGCCGTGCCTGGGGGAGGGGCCGGCTCGACTGGTCGACCTCGTGCCCGTCCAGCCGGCCGACCTGGGCAGCTGGATCGCGCCCACCGTGGCCGCACTCCTGGAGGCACCCGGTGGGCGCTGAGATCGAGGTCCGCGGGGGAGCGGGCGGGGTGGAGGCCGACCTCGCCGATCTCGCTGCGCTGGCGGGCGGCAGCCTGGACCTCGGCGAGGCGCTGGCCGCCACGAGCGCGGCCTGCCACCCGCTGCTGGTGGATCCCGACCTGCTCGCCTCGGCGGTGCTCGACCCGGCCGGCGTCGCCCGGTTCCAGGCCGCGCTGTTGGAGGCGCTGGACGGGCCGGGTGGCCTCTCGGCGCTCGCCGTCGCGTTCGCCGCGCGCGCGGCCACGCTGCGGGCGGCGGTCGAGGCCTACGCGGCCGCCGACGCCGCCCTCGCCGAGCTGGCCGACGACCTGCACTGGGCGGCCGGCTTCTTCCCCGAGGTCACCGGCGGCGCCCTCCTGGTCCTGGGCGCCGGGCAGCTCCTCACCGATCCGGGCGGCACCGTGGCGGAGGTCCGGGAGCTCGCCGACGACCCCGAGCGCTGGCTGACCGAGCACCCGGGCCTGGTCGACCACGTCGTCAACGCCGCTCCCGGCACCGCCTCGCGGCTGGGCCTCACCACCGGCGGCCTGCTCTCCCCGTGGCTCGGCGGAGGCGACGTCCGGTCAGCGGCCGCCCGCCTGGGGCGGCTGTGGCCCGACGGCGTGCCGGTCGTGCAGGACCGCCCGGACGACGTCCGCGCGGCGGCGGTCCGGCCGCCCCGCGGGGTCGCCGACCTGCTGGCGGCCCTCGACCTGCGCTCGGAGGAGTCCGGGCCCGAGCGCGACCACATCGGCGTCCGGGTGCTGACCCGCGCCGACGGCACCACCGCCTACGTCGTCGACATCCCCGGCACGCAGGACTGGGACCTGCCCGGTGGCCCGGTGAACGCGGCGACCCACGACCTGGGCACCAACGTGCGGGTGCTCGGCGGCGACGTCACGACCCGGCAGCGGGCGATCGCCGAGGCGCTGCGGCGGGCCGGCGCCGGGCCCGCCGACCCGGTGATGCTCGTGGGGCACAGCCAGGGCGGCATGGTGGCCGCCCAGGCGGCGCACGGCGCCGGCACCGCCGACTTCCCCTACGACGTCCGGTGCGTCCTCACCGCGGGCTCGCCGATCGGCCGGGTGGCGGTGCCGGCCGGGGTGCAGGTGCTGGCCCTGGAGAACGAGCACGACGTCGTCCCGCACCTGGACGGGCGGGACAACGACGACGACGCGAACGTGACCACGGTGACCTTCGACCGGCGGAACGGGAGCCTCGGCGCCGACCACGGGCTCCGGAACGCCTACCTGCACGGCGCCCGGTTGGTCGACCGCAGCGCGGACCCCTCGCTTGCGGCCTACCGGGCGGGCGCGGCACCCTTCCTGGCCGGGCCCGGCGAGGACGTGACCGTCGTGGCCCGCGTCTACTCGATCAGCAGGGGGTGAGCGGTCCGTGCGCTGCTCGGGACGGGCGGGGGGCCTGCTCGTGCCCGCGGCGGTGCTGCTCGCCGTGGCCGGCTGCTCCGGCGGCGGTGGCAGCGGAGGCGGTGGCGGTGGCGGTGGCACGCCGCCGGCACCATCGCCGGACGCCGCCGCGATCGGTGCCGCGATCGAGGACGAGCTGCTGGCCCGGGACGACGTCGCCGCCGTGGAGGTCCGGTACAAGGACACGGCGACCGACCCGGCGAGCGGCACCGTGGACGTCACCGCGGAGCCCGGCGCGGATGCGCCCGCCATCCGCGACGAGGCAGTGCGCCTGGTGTGGCAGAGCCCCCTGCAGCCGCTGTACTCCATCGGGGTGAACGTCGTCGACCCCGATGAGCCGGTGCGGGGGCTGTCGGAGGTGGTGGACCTGCTCGACGTCGCCGACCGGGCGCTGCTGGAGGAGCGCTTCGGCCCGCGCCCCGGTCAGTGAGGAGGCCGCGGGCGCCCCCGGCCGCCCGGCGGCCGGCGCTGCGACATGTCGAAGCTCGCGACGACCTCGAGGAGGAAGTCCGAGGCGGCCTCGGCGACCGCCTGCACCTCCTCGGGCCGGGTGGTGCCGAGCACCTCGATGAGGACGTCGTGGTGGACGCGGATCACCTCGAGCAGGCTGATGCCGGCGGCCAGGGCAGACCGCCCCAGCTCGTAGCCCGCGTGCAGCGAGGACTCGCGCCGGTGGCCCAGGTGGCGCAGGAAGGCCGCGCGGTGGTCGCGGCGCAGGTCGTCGAGGGCCGTCACCTGGTGAGGCCCACCGTGGGGGCCCCGCGGCCGGCCAGGCGTTCGAGCCCCTCCTCGAGGTCCAGGGCCGTCTCCAGCGTGCCGGTGTCCATCCCGAGCCGCACGATGACGAACGCGACGTCGGGCTGGATGCCGACGACGACCGTCCGCGCGCCCCGCAGCCGCGCCATCTCGGCGATGTCCCGCAGCATGCGGGTGGCGAACGAGTCGAGGACGTCCAGCGCCGCGAGGTCGATGATCACCCCGCGGGCGCGGTCACGTCCGATGCGGTCGACGAGGTCCTCGCGGAAGCGCTCGAGCTGCGAGTCGTCCAGCGCGGTGTGGATCGAGGCGATCAGCGTCGGGCCCTGCTTGAGGATGGAGAACAGCCGCGGCCCGGAGCTCATGGCCCGATCGACCCGTCGCGGTGCACCGACGTGTACCCGAGCATCCGCTCGGCCTCCTCGAGCCCTCCCTGCAGGTCACCGACGGTGTCCATCTTGCTCAGGTCGACGCCGATGGTCACCAGGGTCCGGGCGATGTCCGGCGACAACCCGGTGATGATCACGTTGGCCCCCATCAGGCGGGAGGCGTCGACGGTCTGGACGAGGTGGTTGGCCACCGTCTGGTCGATCGCCGGGACGCCGGTGATGTCGATGACGACGACCTTGGCGCGGTGCGTGCGGATGCCGCTGAGCAGCTGCACGGTCAGCTGCTTGGCGCGTTCGCTGTCGAGCACGCCGATGATCGGGAGGATGAGCAGCCGCTCCCGGACGGGCAGGACTGGCGTCGAGAGCTCGAGGATCGCGTCCTGTTGCTGCCGGATGACGCGCTCCCGCTCGTCGACGAAACTCACCGCCACGGTGTTCGCGATGCGGTTGGCGGCCGGCTCGTAGGCGTCCAGGACCCGGTTGAGCAGGCCGAAGTCGCGCTGGTACTTCTCGAACAGCGAGCGGGCCAGCACGTCGCGCAGGAGCAGCACGATGCCGACCACCTCGTGCGTCTCCACGCCCCTGGGGATGATCCGCTCCGAGAGGTCCCGCGCGTAGTGCTGCAGGGCCTCCACGCTGCCGGTCTCCAGCACCTCCACGTAGTTGTCGTAGACCGACGTGGTCTCCGCGGCCACCTCCTGGTTGGTCATCGCCTGGAGCAGGTGCGCCTCGCCGATGCGCGTCGTCCACTCCTGGCGCAACCGGGTGCGGTGCTCGCGCAGGTGCGCGACGAGCTCGGGGAGCAGGACCTCCTCGTCCCCGGGCCTCCCCGGCGACGCGGCCTCGGAGACCCTGGTCGCGTTCCCGTCCTGGCTGCCGGTCATCGCTCTCCCCACCACTTCGTCATGGTCACGGTGGTGCCGCGACCCACCTCCGACACGACCGTGAACTCGTCCATCAGGCGCCGGGCGCCCGGCAGGCCCAGGCCCAGGCCCGCGTAGCTGCTGAAGCCGTCCTGCAGCGCCTGCTCGACGTCGGGGATGCCCGGGCCGACGTCGCGCACGACGACGCGGATCCCGCGCCGCGGCTCCTCGAGCACGTCGACGACCACCTCGCCGGCCTCGGCGAACCGCACGACGTTGCGGGTCACCTCGGAGACGGCGGTGGCGATCACCGTGAGGTCGGTCGGTGGGAACCCCATCCGGGCCGCCACCTCGCGGGCCGCCTGCCGGGCGGCGACGACGTCGGCGTCGGCCCGCACGGGGACGCGCACCTCGTCCTCCCGGGCCCGGCCGCGCTCCATGAGGGGGCCGCTCAGCCCGGCGCAGAAGTCGCACCCGAGCAGGTGCCTCGCCGCGTCGATCTCCCGCTGCCGGCGCCGGTCGCCGCTGGAGAGGGCGAGCAGCACCGGCCGGCACCGGTCCGTCGGCGGGTCGGCCGTCTCCAGGGCCAGCAGGTACTCCACGCGCAGCCGTGCCCGCGTGCGGTTGAGCTGGGCGGCCACCGCGCCGGCCGTCGAGCCGAGCTCGGCAGCGAGCGAGCGGGTGTCCTGCCCGGCCACCTCGTGGGCCAGCAGGGTGACCCGCTCCCGGTCGCCGAGCCGGCGCAGCGCGGCGCTCACGGCGTCCCGGTCCTCGCGCGCCAGCACGTCCTCGTCCGGTGCGGCGGAGGGGTGGAGGTCGACGACGCGGTGCTGGTTCCGCCGCTGCCGGTCCTGCTCCCGCCACAGCGAGGTGACGACGTTGCGCGCGGTGACGATCGCGTAGGGCTCGAGCATCCCCGGCTCGATCCGTCCGGCCGCGGCCAGCACGCGGGCCAGCGTCTCCTGCACCAGGTCGTCCACGGTGGCGGCGTCCCGGACCCGGGACGCGACGATCCGCCGGACGAGCGGCACGAGCGCCATGAACTCGACCGACCCCGGTCGCTCCTCCTCGGAGCCAGCCGGCCCCGCGGCTGCCATGGGCCGGACGCTACAACCGGCGGACGCGCACCGCCTCCCCTCCCGCGCACGGCTCGGGCCGGGCTTCAGCCGGGGGCGCGAGGAGCCGCTCTCCCAGCGAGCGTCGCTCACCGGCGCGCTCGCGCAGCAGCGACGCCAGCACCGGGCTCGTGGCCTGATCGGCGCGGCGTTCGAGGATCTCGGCGGTCACCAGGTGCCCGGCCGCCCGTCGCATCCGCGCGAGCCGCCGGAGCCGCTCCTGGCGCTGGGGCGGCCCGTCCTGGAGTCCCGCGGACCTGACGCGCGCATGCTGGTCCGTGGTCATGGCACACCTCGAATTCCTGCCGGTTCCCCGTGCACCGGTGAGGACGCGGCGACGCGCACCGCATGACGCGCAGGTCCAGGACGACGTGACGAGGCGCGGATCCCGCGTCATGCACCAGGGATCCGCGCCTCTTCCAGCGCGGGACCGACCGGTGCCGCGTCATGCGTCGCGTCATGCACCGCGTCCTGCCGCGTATCAGTCAGAGAGCCTCCGGCGCGGGGCGGACGGGAGGCGGGGGCGTGACCAGAGGGGGGACCATGCGCCACCGCTCCGGTGCCATGACGCTGTGCGGATCCGTCGGGCGCGGAGGGAGGCCGGTGACGGCGACCGGGCGCGGCACGGCCCTGCACGGCAGCCGGGAAGGGGCGCACGCGGTCCGCGCGTTCCGTGACGCACGGGGGGCACGGAAGGCGGGACGAGAGGTGTCCGAGATCCGGGTGGTGGTCGTGGACGACCACCCCTTCCTGCGGGAAGCGCTCACCGAGCTGCTCGAGGCGGCCGGCGGCATCGCCGTGGTCGGGCAGTGCGCGGACGGGACGGAGGTCGCCGACGCCGTGCGGCAGCTGCGCCCCGACGTCCTGCTCCTGGATCTGCAGATGCCCGTGATGGACGGCCTGACGGCGGCCCGTGGTGTGCGGACCGCTCACCCGGAGGTCCGCATCGTCTTCCTCACCGGCGGCCTCGACCCGGCCAGCGTCCGCGAGGCCCGGGCGATCGGCGCAGCCGGCTACCTGCTGAAGGACGACGATCCCGCCGAGCTCTCCGGTCACATCCGGGCCGTCGCGGCCGGCGGCTCGGCGTGGCACCCGCGCGCCGCGGCACTGCTCGGCGACGAGCCCGGGACGGCGGACCCCGAACCGCACGACCCGGGAACGTGACACTCCTCATGTCCGGGCCTCGCCCAGAGGGCGCCGAGTGGGGCGGGTGGGGCTCGAACCCACGACCCAGGGATTATGAGTCCCATGCTCTGACCGGCTGAGCTACCGCCCCGGCTCTAGCAGCCTGCCAGACGCCGGTACGTCACCCGCGTCGCGACTCGGGACCCGAGTGGCGGACCGAGATGGTTCGTTATGCGCCTGTGACATATCCAGGTTTAGCTTGTACCGTCTCTCGCGGCCCACCCGATCCCGCTCCCGAACCCGGGGGCTCGGGCGGGCCCCGCCGAACTCCGCGGTCTGACCGCCGCGGGGACCGGGGACCCATGTTCTCTGGGGTGAATCCCGCCTGCGCCTCCACGGGCAGGCTGGTAGGGCACGTTCCGGCCCGAACCCGTCAGCTGACCTGGTAGGCGGACCGAGGAACGGAGACCGTCGCCTTGGCGACCATGCACCACCTGCGCCGCAGCCTGCGGCGACCACGCCGCGCCGCCGGCCGGGCGACCATCGCCCTCACCGCGCTGCTGGCCCTGTCCCTGATCGGGACGCAGTCCTCGTCGGCGGCCCCGAGTGGAGCGCAGAGCGAGCACGACCGCGTCGCCGCCGAGGTCGCGACGATCGAGCAGCGCGTCCGCGAGGCCGAGGAGCGGCTGCAGCAGATGACGCTGCAGGCCGAGGAGGCCAGCGGCGCCGTGCTCACCGCCCAGGCCGAGCTCGACCGCGCCAGGCAGCACGCCGACGCGATCGCCGCCGAGCTCGCCGCCGTCCGGGAGGCCGTCGGCCGCACCCAGGACGACGTCGCCACCCTGGGCCGGGAGGCCTACATGGGCAGCGACGAGGCGTTCACCGAGCTCGAGATGGTCCTGCACGCCGAGGGCCCGGGTGAGCTGCTGCAGCAGGCCGCGACGCTGGATCTGCTCGGCGAGGACCGCGCCCGGGTCCTGGAGGAGCTGCGGATCGCCGAGGCGCGCGAGGCACGGCTCGACCAGGAGGCCAAGGCCGCCGTCGCCGAGCGCGACGCCGCCGCCCGCACGGCGCAGGAGGCCCAGGCGGAGGCCGACCGTCTGCTCGCCGCGGCGCAGTCCGAGTTCGACGCCTTGACCGCGGAGAAGGCCAGCCTGGACCAGCAGCTGCGGGACGCGGAGATCCGGCTGCTCGAGGTCAGGGGCGCCGAGGACGCCGCCCGCGCGTACGACGCCGCGCAGGCGGCGGAGCAGGCCGCGGTCATGACGGTGGCGGCCGCGCCGGGTGGTAGCGGTGCCGCGCTCACCCAGGGCCGGGTCACCTCCTGCTACGGGGCGCGCTGGGGCACGATGCACCTCGGCGTGGACATCGCCGCGCCGATCGGCACCCCGATCTACACGCCCGAGCCGGGCGTGGTGCTGCAGGCCGGGCCGGCCAGCGGCTTCGGGCTCGCCGTCGCGATCCAGCACCACGACGGGGTCATCACCGTCTACGGGCACGTGAACCAGTTCTTCGTGTCACCGGGGCAGGTCGTCAGCGGCGGGCAGCAGATCGCCGAGGTCGGCAACCGCGGCCAGTCCACCGGTCCGCACCTGCACTTCGAGGTGCACCGCGGCGGCCTCTACGCCGACCGGACGAACCCCGTCCCGTGGCTGGCGCAGCGCGGCATCTCCCTGGGCGGCAGCTGCAGCTGACCGGTCCCGCGCGCCCCGTGCGGCAGGATCGGGGCGTGCGGACGGCGGTGGATCGGACCTGGCTGCGGGCAGCCGTCCTCGGCGTCCTGCTGGTCGGCGGTGCGACAGCGGCGCTGACGCTGGACCTGCCGTCGGCGGACCACCTGCGGGCGGCCGTGGCGGGCGCCGGCGTCGCCGCCTGGCCGGTGCTGGTGGGCGCCGTGGCGCTCGTGCTGCTGGCGCCGGTGCCGCGGTCGGTCGTCTCGGCCCTGCTCGGCGCGGTCTTCGGGCTGGCGGCGGGGCTGGCCGTGGCGTTCGCCGGCGGGCTGCTCGCCGCCGTCCTGGCGTTCGGGCTCGCCCGTGGGCTGGGGCGCCCGGCCGTCGCCCGGCTGGCCGGGCCGCGCCTGGACCGGTTGGTCGCGGGGCGCTCGTTCGCTGCGGTGCTGGTCACCCGGCTGGTGCCGGTCGTGCCCTTCGTCGGCGTCAACTACGGGGCCGGCCTGGCGGGTGTCCAGCTGGTGCCCTTCGTGGCCGCCACGGCCGTGGGGCTGGTCCCGAGCACGGTGCTGCAGGTCGGCGTCGGCGCCTCGGCCGGCGTGCTCCTGGCCCACCTGGGCGCTTCCGTCGTCGTCCCGGGCACCGTCTGCGCCCTCGTCGCGCTCGCTGCCGGCATCGCCTGGTGGTGCCGGGGCCGGACGACGCGGCTCGCGCGCGGCAACGCCTAACCGCGGCCGAACAGCCGCCCGAGCACGCCGCCGGCGCCACCGACGGTGCGGGCGGCCAGCTGCAGGATCGGTCCGCCCGGGATGCCCGGCACCTGCTGCACGATCGGCGCCAGCTGCAGCAGGCCCGGCACGTCGTGCACCTTCAGCCTGCGGCGGGCCGCCGCCGGGACGGGGTTGACCCGCCCGGACGCGGCATCGAGCAGAAGGGCGGCGGCGGCCTCGACGGCCGGCCCCTCGACGACCCCGGCCGGCACCCGGCGCACCTCCCACCCGCCGCCCGCCGAGGTGAACCCCCAGCCGCCGTCGGGCGTGACCAGGCTGACCCGCCCGGAGATGCCGGTCGAGGCCGCGAGGGCGCCGGTGACGTCCGTCAGCGCCGCCAGCCCCGACTGCAGCACCGAGGTGGGCGGCGGTTCCGCGCCGCAGGAGACCAGGTCCAGCCCGTGGACGGCGAGCTCGTACGCCTGGCCGAGGACGACGCTGAGCAGCGGCAGCCGGCCGACGACGGAGACCGCGGGCGCGGTGTCGAGCTCCACGGGCTCCTCGGCCAGGTACCGGGCGGTCGCCTCGCGGTTGCGGCGCACCGCGGCCAGCACCTCCTCCCGCGAGGCGCCGCGGTGGGCTGCGGTCACCCGCGCGTTCACCGCGTCCGGGTCCGGCGGCGTCCCGGTCGCGCCGGCCCGCGCCGAGGCGACGAGGTCGCGCAGGGCGGCGTGGTCGTCCCAGCAGCCCAGGTGCACGCAGATCTCGTGCGCCCGCCACCCCGGCAGGCGTGAGGAGCGGTCGAGGTCCACCGACTCCGCCTGGGCCAGGAAGACGTCCCACGCCTCCAGCACCATGCCGGCGACGACGTCCCGACCGGCCTCGGCCATGCCCTGGTGCGCGCCCACGGCGCAGGCCCTACCCGCACGTCGCGCGGTGCAGGCATCGCCGATCGTGGCCCCGGTCACGCGCACGAGGATGACGGCGCCAGGCACCGCCGGCGGGCTCGGGAGGACTCTCGGGGTCGGCGGCTGTGGCGGAGCCGGCGCGCGGGCTCCCCGCGCCGGCGGCCTACCGGGAGGGCCACGCGGCCGGCGACGTCCCGCTCTCCGCGGTGGCGACGGCGCTCGCCGGCGCCGTGCGCGAGGCCGACACCGTGGCCCGGCTGGGCGGCGACGAGCCCGCCGTGCTGGACGCCGGACCCTCGTCCGTCCACGCCGTGTCGCCCAGTCGCCACGCAGAGTCAACGATCGCCCGACCGGATCGGCTGGTCGCAGGCCGTGAACGCGGCGCCCGCGTCCCACCGAGCAACTACGCTCAGTGATCGGAGGGTCGACCACCTGGGCGCCGAGCAGAGGGCGAGCCGACCGGCACGGCGCCCGCCGAGCGCGTGGACCTGTGAATACGCTGACATGGCTGGACGTGCTCGGTCACAGATGGTATTGGCCGCTGACCAGCAACAAGGCGCCGATCTGATGCAGCGATGCCACCTGCGTCCCAGGAGTCACAGCCGGGCTGGCGCGATGGGGCCTCCATCGTGCAGACTTGTCGCGGGAGCCCTGCTCCGCCACTGCCGATAACGGCGCGTCACCGAATCGATGGGTCCGTAGGGGAAGACGAGACCGATCGAGTCGATGGAGGTGCCCGGTGCAGCGACGGTCAACCCAGGGTGTCGTCTTCGTGCACTCGTGCCCGAAGGCGCTCTGCCAGCATGTCGAGTGGGCGCTGGAACGCGTCGTCGGCGCGCCGGTCTCCCTGTCGTGGGCTGAGCAGCCTGCGGCGCACGGTGCATACCGTGCCGAAGTGGCGTGGACGGGTTCGCCCGGTACCGGCGCCAAGCTCGTGGCTGCGCTGCGCGCGTGGCCGATGCTGCGCTTCGAGGTCACCGAGGAAGCCAGCCACGGCAACGACGGCGAGCGCATGTCCTACGTGCCGGGCCACGGGGTCTTCCGCGCGCCCACCAGCGCGAACGGCGACCTCATCGTCACCGAGCAGCAGCTGCGGCACCTGGCGGCCACGGCGACCTCCATCGAGGCCTTCCGGCACGGGGTGGACGAGCTGCTGGGCGCGGCCTGGGACGCCGACCTGGAGGTCTACCGGCACGCCGGCGACGGCAGCCCGGTGACCTGGCTCCACCAGGTGGTCTGAAGGTCACGATCGGGGCACGACACTCCCGGCCTGGTCGGGGAGTCGTCGTAGCCTGGAGCGGGCCGTCCGGGCGCCGTCGGGGAAGCGGCGCCGGGACGGCCTTTCCACGTCAGAGCGGGATGTTGCCGTGGGCCCCGCGGCCGTGCGGGGCGGCGGCGAGCGCCTCGACGAGCCGCTGCCGGGTGCGCACCGGCTCGACGACCTCGTCGACGACGCCGATCTGAAGCGCCCGGTTGACCCCACCGGCGATCCGCTCGTGCTCCTCGGCCAGCTGGGCGTGCAGCGCCTCGCGCTCGCCGGGAGGCGCCGCGGCCAGCTTCTTGCGGTGGAGGATGCCGACGGCCGCCTTGGCGCCCATGACGGCGACCTCGGCCCCGGGCCATGCGAACACCGCGGTCGCGCCCAGGGAGCGGGAGTTCATCGCGATGTAGGCGCCGCCGTAGGACTTGCGGGTCACCAGGGTGACGCGGGGGACCACCGCCTCGGCGAACGCGTGCAGCAGCTTGGCCCCCCGGCGCACGACGCCGTCCCACTCCTGCCCGACGCCGGGCAGGTAGCCCGGGACGTCGACCAGCACCACCAGCGGGACGCCGAAGGCGTCGCACATGCGCACGAACCGAGCCGCCTTCTCCGCCGACGCCGAGTCCAGGCAGCCGCCCAGGCGGAGCGGGTTGTTGGCGACCACGCCGACGGTGCGCCCGGCCAGCCGGCCGAGCGTGGTGACCACGTTGGGCGCGAACCGCGGGTGCAGCTCCAGCCCCGGCTCGTCCAGGATCGAGGAGACCAGCGGCTTCACGTCGTAGGCGCGGTTGGTCTGCTCGGGCAGCAGCGCGCCCAGGTCGGTGCCCGTCTGGTCCGCGGCCGGGGCGAAGCTGCCCTGCGCGGCCAGCAGGTCGACGGCCAGCCGTGCCGTCTCCAGCGCTGCGGGCTCGGAGTCGGTGACCACGTGCACGACGCCGCTCCGCCGCCCGTGGGTGTCGGGGCCGCCCAGGCTCTCCATGTCGACGTTCTCGCCGGTGACCGACCGAACCACCTCGGGCCCGGTCACGAACACCCGGCCGGCCGGCCCCATGATCACCAGGTCGGTGAGCGCCGGCCCGTAGGCGGCCCCACCGGCGGCCGGGCCCAGCACCACCGAGATCTGCGGGATGCGGCCCGACGCCCGGACCATCGCCGCGAACACCTCGCCGACCGCGTGCAGGGCGGTCACGCCCTCGGCCAGGCGCGCCCCGCCGGAGTGCCAGATGCCGATGACCGGCACCCGCTCCCGCAGGGCCGAATCGATCGCGTCGACGATGTGCCGGCAGCCGTCGATGCCCATCGCCCCGCCCATCACCGTGGCGTCGGTGCAGAAGGCGATGGCGGGGGTGCCCTGCACCGTGCCGCGGCCCGCCAGCACCCCGGAGGTGTCGTGGGTGCCGAGCAGCTGCAGGGAGCCCTCGTCGAAGAACCGCCGCAGCCGGTCCTCCGGGTCGCGGGGGTCGGGCGCGGTCACGGCGGGCGCTGCCTGGACTGTCGTCACGGGTACCTCCGGGTCATGTGGCCCCGTCCGGAGGCTCGCCCGGAGCCTGCGAAGGGTGAGGGGACGGGGTCCTTCGTCAGGCGGTGGTGAAGACCAGCGCGATGTTGTGACCGCCGAAGCCGAACGAGTCGTTGACCGCCGCGTTCAGCTGGGCCTTGCGCGGCTCACGGCGCACGATGTCGAGGGCCTGGACGGCAGCGTCGTCGTCGGGGTCGTCGAGGTTCGCCGTCGCCGGGACCACCTGCTCGCGCAGCGCGAGGATGGTGAACACCGCCTCCAGCGCGCCGGCGGCGCCCAGCAGGTGACCGGTCTGGCTCTTGGTGGCGCTGACCAGCACGTGCTCGCCCAGCGACGAGTGGATGGCGGCGGCCTCCGCGGTGTCGCCGACCGGGGTGGAGGTCGCGTGGGCGTTGACGTGCCCGATGTCGGTGGGGGAGAGGCCGGCGTCGCGCAACGCGGCGGTGATCGCCCGGCCGGCGCCCTCGCCCTCGGGGTGGGGGGCGACGAGGTCGTAGCCGTCGGCGGTGGCGCCGGCGCCGGCGAGCCGGGCGTGCACCCGGGCGCCGCGGGCGGCGGCGGAGTCGGCCCGCTCCAGGACCAGCGCGGCCGCGCCCTCGCCGAGCACGAAGCCGTCGCGGCCCTTGTCGAACGGCCGGGAAGCGCGCTCGGGCTCGTCGTTGCGGGTGGACATGGCGCGCATCGCGGCGAACCCGGCCATGGGGAGCGGGTGGACGCAGGCCTCGGCGCCGCCGACGAGGACGATGTCCGCGCGGTCGAAGCGCAGCAGGTCCAGGCCCCAGCGGATGGCCTCCGCGCCGGAAGCGCAGGCGCTCACGGGGGCGTGCACCCCGCCCTTGGCGCCGATGGCCAGGCCGACGGCCGCCGCCGGGCCGTTGGGCATCAGCATCGGGATGGTGAAGGGCGAGACCCGCTTGGGTCCCTTCTGCTCGAGCACGTCGTCCTGCCCGAGCAGCGTCAGCGCGCCGCCGATGCCGGTGCCGAAGACCACGGCGATCCGCTCGGGGGCGACCCCCGAGTCCGCTGCGCCGGACTCCGCCCACGCCTGCTCGGCGGCGACGACCGCCACCTGCTGGCTCCGGTCCAGGCGGCGGGCGCGGACGCGGTCGATCTGCTCAGCGGGGTCGATCGCGAGGCGGGCGACCAGCTGGGCCGGGAACTCCTGCACCCACTCCTCGGTGATCCGGCTGACGCCCGAGCGGCCGGCGAGCAGGGCGTCCCAGGTGCCGGTCACGTCCCCGCCGAGGGGCGTGGTGGCCCCGAGGCCGGTGACGACGACGTCGGTGGTGGACGGGCTCATGGGATGTCTCCTCGTACGGGTGCTCGCGGCGAGGCCCCCTGCAGGGCCCCGCCGCGAGCGTGCGAGTGGTGGGGGCAGGGGGTCCTTCTACTGGTTGCTCTCGATGAAGCTGATGGCGTCGCCGACGGTCTTGATGTTGGCGAGCTGGTCGTCGGGGATGGCGACGCCGAACTTGTCCTCGACGGCGGTGGCGATCTCGACCATCGACAGGGAGTCGACGTCGAGGTCCTCGGTGAAGGACTTCTCCGGGGTGGCGTCGGCAGGGGTCACGCCGGCCACCTCCTCGAGGATCTCGGCGAGTCCGGCCTGGATCTCCTGGGTGCTTGCCAACGCGGGGTCCTCTCTCTCGGATGGGACGGCGACCCCGGGGCGGGGTGCCGTCGACGTCCGGGACGGGTGTCCCGGGGATCTGGGGGGAGCGGTGGGGCTCCCGGCCGCTGAGCTCACGGCAGGACGACGACCTGACCGGCGAAGGTCAGACCGGCTCCGTACCCCAGGAGCAGGGCCAGATCACCGCTCTTCGCCTCGCCGCTCTCCATGAGCGCCGCCAACGCCAGCGGCACGGAGGCCGACGAGGTGTTGCCCGAGCGCACGATGTCGCGGGCGATGACGGTCCGCTCGGGGAGCTTGAGCCGCTTGGCCATCAGCTCGATGATCCGCAGGTTGGCCTGGTGCGGCGCGAAGACGTCGATGTCCTCGGGCCCGACGCCGGCCCGGCGCATCGCCTCGACGAGGGTGTCGGTGAGCTTCGTCGTCGCCCAGCGGTAGACGGCCTGGCCGGCCATGCTCATGCCGGTCTCGTCCGGAGGGATGGCGATCGCCTCGTGCAGGTCGCCGTCACTGCCCCACACCGCCGGGCCGATGGCCGGCTCGTCCGACGCGGTGACCACCGCGGCGCCTGCGCCATCGGCGAAGATGACCGCCGTCGCCCGGTCCTCGAGGTTGGTGTAGTCGGTGAGCCGCTCCCCACCGATGACCAGGGCGTTGCGCGCGGTGCCGCTGCGGATGGCGTCGGCCGCGGCGCTGAGCGCGTAGCACCACCCGGCGCAGCCGGCGTTGACGTCGAAGGCACCCGGGCGGGGGACGCCCAGCTGGTGGGCGATCCGCGGCGCGAGGCCCGGGATGGCCTTGGGCGGGCTGGTGGTCGCGAGCAGCACCAGGTCGATGTCGCCGGCGTCGTACCCGCTGGCGGCCAGGGCCTTGCCGCCGGCCGCGACCGACATCTCCACCAGCGTCTCGTCGGGCTCGGCCCACCGGCGCTCCGCGATGCCGACCCGCGCCTGGATCCACTCGTCGTTGGTGTCCATGCGCTGGGCGAGGTCGTCGTTGGTCACCCGCCGCCGCGGGCGGTAGCTCCCGAACCCCACGATCCGGGCGCCCGCGGCGCCCTGGGACAGCTTCAGCCTGGTCACGTGGTCACCTCCGGGTAGAGCCGGGCGATCGGGTCGCCGGCGTCGACGAGATCCCCGTCGTGCACCAGCCACTCGGCGAGCACGCCGTCGTAGCCGGCGGAGACGTTGACCTCCTCCCGCCGGCCGCGGATGCAGCCGAGCGGGGTGCCCGCGGGGAGGTGGGTGCCCTCCGCGATCTCGGCGGGGCTCACGGTCCCGCGGGCCGGGGCGACGACCATGCGCCAGTCGGGCAGGTGCTCGGCCTCGGCCCGGCCGCGCTCGGCCGCGATCAGCTCCCGGGCGCGGTCGAGATCGGCCGGTGAGCTGACGGCGAGCACCTCGATGCCGGCGCCCTTCCACTCGCGCTTGGCCAGCCCGGCGAGGGCCCCGGCCGGCGGCAGCTCCAGGACGGCGGTGACGCCGAGGTCGCGCATCGTGGCCAGGCAGGAGTCGAAGCGCACCGGGCTGGTCACCTGGCTGACCAGGCGGGCCAGCACCCCGGCGCCGGAGTCGACGGCGGCGCCGTCGGCGTTGGAGAGCAGCAGCCGGCTCGGGTCGGCCGGGCGGAGGCCGCCGACCAGCCCTTCGAGCTCCTCGCGCGCCGGGGCCATGTAGGCGGTGTGGAAGGCGCCCGCCACCGGGAGCGGCATGATGCGCGCCTTGGCCGGCGGCTCCGCCTTCAGCGCGGCCAGCCCGTCGACGGGGCCGGCGGCGACGACCTGCCCGGCGCCGTTCATGTTGGCCGGGGTCAGACCGTGCCGCTCCAGGGCGGCGAGGACCTCGTCGGGGTCGCCGCCCAGGACGGCGGACATGCCGGTGGGCGTCTGCGCGCACGCCGCGGCCATGGCCCGGCCGCGGACGGCGGTCAGCGCGATCGCCGCCTCGACGCTCAGCACGCCGGCGAGCGCAGCGGCGGTGAGCTCACCGACGCTGTGCCCGGCGATGACGACGTCGCGGCCGGTGTGCGGGGTGTGCGACACCGGGCCGGGCAGCCCGCCCAGCTCACGGGCGACGAACAGGCTCATCGCGACGACGAGCGGCTGGGTGACCGCGGTGTCCTTGATCGCCTCGGCGTCCCCGGTCGTGCCGAGCGACAGCAGGTCGGCACCGGCGATGGCACCGGCCCAGCGGAAGAACGGTTCGGCGCCGGGGAGGTCGAGCCAGTCGGTCAGCATCCCGGGCTTCTGCGCACCCTGACCCGGGGCGAGGACGGCGAGCACCTCTCCACCGTGCCAGTGATCACCGCTTCCCCGCGCGGCGACGGGGGCAAAAGCCCACGGCCGTTCTTTGTGGGAACCCTCCAACACACGCGGCAATACGGCGGGTCGGAGGGCTCGCCTGTGGTGGGAACCGGACGTGCGGGCCCGGTGTCGCGCTCAGTGCCAGAGGGAGCGGTCGCGGTCCAGGGCGGCGAGCGCGAGGGCCACCTGGAGCGTCCAGCTGCCCCGCGGGTCGGTCGCGGAGAGCCCGGTCAGCTCGGCCGCGCGGCGCAGCCGGTACCGGACGGTGTTGGGGTGCACGAAGATCGCCCGCGCGCTCGCCTCCAGGTTGCCGCCGGTGCTCAGCACGGCCCGGACCGTCTCCAGCACCCCGCCACCCGCGGCGCGCAGCGGCGCGGCCACGTGGTCGTGCAGCGCCGTCCGGGCCAGCGGGTCGCCGGCGAGCGCGCGCTCGGCGAGCAGGGCGTCGGCCGCCACCGGGCGCGGCGCCTCCGGCCACGCGCCCGCGGCCCGGAGCCCGGCGAGCGCCGCCGCGGCGGAGACGGCGGCGCGCCCCAGGCCGTCCACGACCGGGCCGGTGACCACGGGCCCGTCGCCGCACTCGTCGGCGACCCGATCGGCCGCCGCGTCGAGGTCGCCGGTGCCGCCCAGGACGACCACCAGCTGGTCGGCGTGCACCCCGACCAGCACGTCGCAGTGCAGGCTGCGGGCGGCCCGGCGCACGGCCCCGTGCGGGTCCTCGCCTCCGGTGGGCGTCGCCCCGACCACGACGAGCGCCGGGGTGCCCGCGGCCCAGCCCAGCGCCGCGGCCCGCCCGGAGAGCTCCTCCGAACGCTCGCCCCGCACCAGCGCGTCGACGACGAGAGCCTCCAGCCGCGCGTCCCAGGCGCCCCGGCTCTCGGCGAAGCTCGCGTAGACGTGCGCGGTGGCGAACGCGACCTCGCGGCTGAACTGCAGCACGGCCAGCCGCAGGGTCTCCTCGTCCCCGGGCTCGGCGACGGAGGTGACGCGTTCCTCCATCACCTCCACGGTGACCTTGATCAGGTCGACCGTCTGCTTCAGGGCCACCGCCCGGACCAGCTCGCGGGGCGCGGCGCCGAACACCTCGCCGGTGAGCCGCGGCGGCCGGCCGGGGCTGCGGCACCACTCGACGAGGGAGGCGATCCCGGCCTGGGCCACGAGGGTGACCCACGAGCGCTGGTCGGCCGGCATGGCGCGGAACCAGGGCAGGTCCTCGTCCATCCGGGCGACGGCCTGCGTGGCCAACGACCCCGACGCCCGCTCCAGCCGCCGGAGCGTCGCGTCGCTCGGCGGGTGGTTGCTCACCCGGCTCACCGGGTCAGCGTGTCACGCCCGTCCGGATCGGGGAGAGTGAGGCCGTGGACGTTCCCCCGGTCGGTGCCCTCCGGGACGGCGCGCCCGCCGGCCCGGACTCCCGCGTGGTGCTCGCCCCCGACGACGGCTCGCTGGGCCCGCTGCTGCGGATCGCCGACGACCGGCTGGGACCCGGGCAGGGCTACGGCCGGCACGAGCACCGCGCCGTCGACGTCGTCGCCGTCGTCCTGGCCGGGGCGCTGCACCACCGGTGGGGCGCCGGGGTCACCGTCACCGCCGGCGACGTCGCGGTGCTCCGCGCCGGTGACGGGCTGGCCCACGACGAGGTGGCCGGCGCGCAGGGGGCCCGGGTGCTGCAGTGCTACCTGCGCAGCGCCGCTCCCGCGGTGCCCGCCGCGCACGCGGTGCACCGGTCGGCCGCGGGCGCGGTCGATCTGGGCCGGCGGGACGCGCGGTTGTGGGTCGGGCACGCGGTGCCGGGGGAGGAGCTCGCGGTGCCGCCGGGGCTCGTGCTGGTCGCGGGTACCGAGGTGGCGCGCTGGGGCGACGGTCCGGTGCGGGTGGCCGAGCCCGCGGCGGTCGTCGTCTGGCAGGTCGACGCCGCCCGGCCGGCCTGGGCCGTGTGAGAGTGGGGGGCATGCCGAGTCCCTCCGACCTGCTCGCCGCGGCGTACTCCGACGCCGACCGCACGATCGAGCTGCGCCGGCAGCTGCACCGGCACCCGGAGATCGGGCTGCACCTGCCCCGGACGCAGGCGGCGGTCCTGGAGGCGTTCGCCGAGCTGCCGCTGGAGGTGACCACCGGCACCACGACCAGCTCGGTGGTCGGCGTGCTGCGCGGCGCCCGCCCGGGGCCGACCTTCCTGCTGCGCGGCGACATGGACGCCCTTCCGGTGCACGAGGACAGCGCCCTGTCGTTCGCCTCCGAGGTGCCCGGCGTCATGCACGCCTGCGGCCACGACACCCACGTCGCGATGCTGGTCGGCGCGGCGCGGGTGCTCTCGGCCCACCGGGAGGAGCTGGCCGGCCAGGTCGTCTTCATGGCGCAGCCCGGGGAGGAGGGGTTCCACGGCGCGCGCTACATGCTGGACGAGGGCCTGCTCGAGGTCGTCCCCGAGGCGCCGGTCAGCGGCGCGTTCGCGCTGCACGTCTCCTCGACCCTGCCCAGCGGGACGGTGAACCTCCGGCCCGGCCCGGTGATGGCGGCGGCCGACCAGTGGCGCATGACGCTCCGCGGGCGCGGCGGGCACGCCTCCGAGCCGCACGCGGCGGCCGACCCGATCCCCGTGGCGGCCGAGATCGTGCTGGCCCTGCAGTCGATGGTCACCCGTCGCGTCGACGTCTTCGACCCGGCGGTCGTGACCGTCGCCCACATCGAGGCGGGCTCCACGAACAACGTCATCCCCGACACCGCCTACCTGGAGGGGACGATCCGGACCCTCTCGGCCGAGCGGCGGGCCGACGTCGTCGCCTCGGTGCAGCGGGTCGCCACCCACGTGGCCGCCGCGCACGAGCTCGAGCTGCACTGGGAGCACGCCGAGGGCTACCCGGTGACGATGAACGACCCGGGCATGGCCGCCCGCGTGCTGACGACGGCCGCCGAGCTGCTCGGCCGGGAGGCCGCGGTGCTGATGCCCGCCCCGCTGATGGGCGCCGAGGACTTCTCCTACGTGCTGCAGCGGGTGCCCGGCGTGATGGCGTGGCTCGGCGCCCGCCCGCACGGTGTGGACCCCGCCACGGCCCCGCCCAACCACTCCAACCTGGTCGTCTTCGACGAGGAGCCGCTGCCGGCCGGCGTCGCCCTCTACGCGCAGATGGCTTTCCAGGCCCTGTCCGGCTGAGGGGCCGCGCTCAGGCCGACGCGCGCCGGACCAGCGAGGTCGCGCACAGCCGGCTCTCCCCGGCGCCCTCGCCCGACTCGATCTGCCCCAGCAGCAGGTCGACCAGCGCCGCGGTCATCTCGTCCAGCGGCTGCGCGACGGTGGTCAGCGGCGGGTCGCAGGTCGCCGCCACCGCCGCGTCGTCGAAGCCGACCACGGCGACGTCCTCGGGCACCTTCCGGCCGGCTGCCCGCAGCGCCTGGAGCGCACCGCAGGCCATCGGGTCGGAGGCGACGAACACGGCATCCAGGTCGGGGGCGTCGGCCAGCAGCCGGGTCATGGCGCGCCGGCCGCCGGCCTCGGTGAAATCGCCCTCCGCGACGAGCTCCGGCGCCCCGGCGCGGCCGGCCTCGGCGAGCGCGGCCCGGTAGCCGGCGAGCCGGTCCAGCCCGGCGACCATGTCCATCGGCCCGGTGATCGTCGCGACGCGGCCGCGGCCCAGCCCGAGCAGGTGCCGGGTGGCGGCGGCGGCCCCACCGGCGTTGTCGGCGTCGACGTAGGCCATGGCGCGGCCGTCCAGCGGGCGCCCGGACAGCACCACCGGGACGTGGGCCGTGGCCAGGATGTCGGGCAGCGTGTCGTCGCGGTGCAGCGACATGAGGATCACGCCGTCGACGTGCCCCTGCCGCACGTACCGGCCGATCTTCGCCTGCTCCCGCTCCCCGCGGGCGGCCAGCAGCACGAGGTTCAGCTCGGTGTCGGCCAGCCGGCCGGAGAGCCCCCGGACGATGCTGGCGAAGAACGGGTCGGAGAACACCTGGGTGTCGGACTCCGACAGGACCAGGGCGATCGTGTCGGTGCGCCGGGTGACCAGGCTGCGGGCCGCCCGGTTCGGCACGTAGCGCAGCGTCTCGACGGCGGCCTCCACGGCCCGGCGGGCCTCCGGGCTGACGCGCGGGGAGTCGTTGATCACCCGCGAGACGGTCGCCCGGGAGACCCCCGCCAGCTCGGCGACCTCGTGCAGCGTGGGGCTCGCCGGCCGCGCATCGGTGGTCATGGCACCTCCTCGGCGGTTCCCGGTGGCGCCCGCGCCGGCCGCCGGGTGGTCACCGTAGTGCCGGATCGATCCCCGCACGAGGTCCGCGGCGTGGACCGCCCGTCCGGGCCGGGCGTGGGTGCGGCGGGTGTGAGAACGTTCTCACCGCATCGGGGTGCACGCCGCCGACCAGCGCCCCGGACCGACCGACCCGCCAAGGAGCAGCGCGCCCATGTCCTCGACCGACCTCCGACCGGAACCGGCCTCCGGGCTGGTCTTCCCGCCCGGGTTCTTCTTCGGCGCCGCCACGGCCGCCTACCAGATCGAGGGCGCGGTGCAGGCCGACGGCCGCGGCCCCTCCATCTGGGACACGTTCAGCCACACCCCCGGCCGCACCTTCCAGGGGCACACCGGCGACGTCGCCGCCGAGCACTACACCCGCTACCCCGAGGACGTCGCGCTGATGGTCGAGCTCGGGCTCTCGGCCTACCGGTTCTCGGTCGCGTGGTCGCGCGTGCTGCCCGAGGGCGCGGGTCGGATCGAGCAGCGGGGGCTGGACTTCTACCGCCGGCTGGTCGACGAGCTGCTCGAGAACGGCGTGGACCCCTGGCTGACGCTCTACCACTGGGACCTCCCGCAGGCGCTGCAGGACCAGGGCGGCTGGGCGGCCCGCGACACCGCCGCCCGCTTCGCCGACTACGCGGGGATCGTGCACGACGCGCTGGGCGACCGGGTGCGGCACTGGTCCACGCTCAACGAGCCGATGTGCAGCGCGCTGCTGGGCCACATGTCCGGCCAGCACGCGCCGGGGCAGCGCGACCCGGTGGCCGCCGCGCGGGCCACCCACCACCTGCTGCTCGGGCACGGCCTGGCCAGCCGCGTGCTGCGCGACCAGGGCGCCGAGAGCCTGGGGATCACGCTGAACTTCACGCCGATGACGCCGGCGAGCGACCGGCCCGAGGACGTCGACGCCGCGCGGAGGCTGGACGGGCAGCAGAACCGGATGTTCCTCCTGCCGGTGGTCACCGGCGCGTACCCCGAGGACGTCGTCACCGACCTCGCCGGGGCCGGTGCGCCGCTCCCGGTGGAGGACGGCGACCTGGAGACCATCGCCGCGCCGCTGGACTGGCTCGGCGTGAACTACTACTTCGAGTCCACGGTCGAGGTCGGCGTCCGGGACCCGGAGGATCCGACGTCCTTCATCGGCGGCGAGGGCGTCGTCGAGCTCGACCCCGAGGGGCCGACGACGTCCATGGGCTGGGGCGTGAGCCCGGCGGCGTTCACCCGGCTGCTGCGGTGGATCGGGGAGCAGGCGCCCGGCCTGCCGCTGGTCATCACCGAGAACGGCTCGGCGTGGGCGGACGAGGTGGCCGAGGACGGCGGGGTGCACGACCCCGAGCGCATCGACTACCTGGTCCGCCACCTCGCCGCGGTGCGGGCGGCCGTGGACGACGGCGTCGACGTCCGCGGCTACTTCGCCTGGTCGCTGCTGGACAACTACGAGTGGGCCCGGGGCTACGCCCAGCGGTTCGGGCTCGTCCACGTCGACTACGAGACCCAGCGGCGCACCGTGAAGGACAGCGGCCGCGTCTACGCCGACGTCATCCGACGCCACCGCGAGCAGGGCTGAGACGGGGAGCGGGGCCCGCGACGGGCCCCGCTCCCCGGCCACTTCCTCAGGTCGCCGGGCTGGGGTCCGACCGCTCGTCGGCCGGGGCGGCCTGCACGTCCCGGATCCGGTACTTCTCCACGGCCTCGCGCACCTTCGCCCGGTCGACCTGCCCCTCGTCGGCCAGCGAGGCGAGCGTGCGCACCACGATCGACTCGGCGTCGACGTGGAAGTGCCGCCGCAGCGCCGGGCGGGTGTCGGAGAGCCCGAACCCGTCGGTGCCGAGCGTCGCCATGCCCCCGGGCACGTACGGCGCGATGAGGTCGGGCACCGCCCGCATCCAGTCCGACACCGCCACGACCGGACCCACGGTCTCCTGCAGCCGCTGGGTGACGTACGGCGTCCGCGGCTCCTCCTCCGGGTGCAGGAGGTTGTGCTCCTCGCACTCGTCGGCCTGGCGGCGCAGCTCGTTCCAGGAGGTCACCGACCAGACGTCGGCGCTCACCCCCCAGTCCTGCGCGAGGAGCTCCTGGGCCCGCAGCGCCCACGGCACGGCGACGCCGGAGGCGAGCAGCTGCGCCTTGACCTCGCCGGCCGCGCCGTCCTCGGCCCGCGGGCCCTCGGCGTAGCGGTACATGCCCGCCAGCAGGCCCTGCACGTCGAGCTCCTCGGGCTCGGCCGGCTGGTTGAACGGCTCGTTGTAGACCGTCAGGTAGTACATGACGTCGGGGGAGCGGGAGCCGCCCAGCGGCGCGCCCGGGTCCTCGCCGTACATGCGGGCCAGCGCGTCCCGGGTGATGTGCGCGACCTCGTAGGAGAACGCGGGGTCGTAGCTCACCACCGCGGGGTTGGTCTGCGCCATCAGCAGCGAGTGGCCGTCCTCGTGCTGGAGGCCCTCGCCGTTGAGCGTCGTCCGCCCGGCCGTGGCGCCCAGGAGGAAGCCGCGGGTCATCTGGTCGGCGGCGGCCCAGATCGAGTCGGCGGTCCGCTGGAACCCGAACATCGAGTAGAAGATGTAGATCGGGATCATCGGCTCGCCGTGCGTGGCGTACGAGGTGCCCACGGCCGTGAACGACGCCGTCGAGCCGGCCTCGTTGATGCCCTCGTGCAGGATCTGCCCCTGCTCGGATTCCTTGTAGGTGAGCATCAGCTCCCGGTCCACCGAGGTGTAGCGCTGGCCGGCCGGGTTGTAGATCTTCTGCGTCGGGAAGAGGGAGTCCATCCCGAAGGTGCGGGCCTCGTCCGGGATGATCGGCACGAACCGCGGGCCGAGCTCGGAGTCCTTGAGCAGCTCCTTGAGCAGGCGGACGAACGCCATCGTCGTCGCCACCTCCTGCTTGCCCGAGCCGCGGCGCAGGACGTCGAGGGCCTTGTCCTCGGGCGCCTTGAGCGTCTTGAACTCCGAGCGGCGGCGCGGCACGGCCCCGCCCAGGGCCCGGCGCCGCTCGAGCATGTACTGCATCTCGTCGGAGTCCGGGTCGGGCTTGTAGTAGGGCGGCAGGGTCTTGTCCAGCGCCGAGTCGGGGATGTCCAGGTAGAGCCGGTCGCGGAAGGCGGCGAGGTCCTCGGCCGTCAGCTTCTTCATCTGGTGGGTGGAGTTGCGGCCCTCGAAGTGGCTGCCCAGGGTCCAGCCCTTGATGGTCTTGGCCAGGATGACCGTCGGCTGGCCCTTGTGCTCCACCGCCGCCTTGAACGCCGCGTACACCTTGCGGTAGTCGTGCCCACCGCGCGAGAGGCCCCAGATCTCCTTGTCGCTCATGCTCTCCACGAGCTTGCGGGTGCGGGCGTCCCGGCCGAAGAAGTGCTCGCGGACGAAGGCGCCGTCCTCGGCCTTGTAGGTCTGGTAGTCGCCGTCGGGCGTGGAGTTCATGAGGTTGACCAGCGCGCCGTCCCGGTCGGCGGCCAGCAGCGGGTCCCACTCCCGGCCCCAGATCACCTTGACCACGTTCCAGCCGGCGCCGCGGAAGAACGACTCCAGCTCCTGGATCACCTTGCCGTTGCCGCGCACCGGCCCGTCGAGGCGCTGCAGGTTGCAGTTGACGACGAAGGTGAGGTTGTCCAGCTCCTCGCGGGCGGCCAGGCCGATGACGCCGAGCGACTCCGGCTCGTCCATCTCGCCGTCGCCGAGGAAGGCCCAGACGTGCTGGTCGGAGGTGTCCTTGATGCCGCGCGCGTGCAGGTACCGGTTGAACCGGGCCTGGTAGATCGCGTTCAGCGGGCCGAGTCCCATGGAGACGGTGGGGAACTCCCAGAACTCCGGCATCAGCCGCGGGTGCGGGTAGGACGACAGCCCGCCGCCGGGGTGGCTGACCTCCTGGCGGAAGCCGTCGAGCTGGTCCTCGGTCAGCCGGCCCTCGAGGAAAGCGCGGGCGTAGATGCCGGGGGAGGCGTGCCCCTGGAACCAGATCTGGTCGCCGCCGCCGGGGTGGTCCTTGCCGCGGAAGAAGTGGTTGAACCCCACCTCGTAGAGGGAGGCGGAGCTGGCGTAGGAGGAGATGTGCCCGCCGACGCCGATCCCCGGGCGCTGCGCGCGGTGGACCATGATCGCGGCGTTCCACCGGATGTAGGCGCGGATGCGCCGCTCGGCGTCCTCGTCGCCGGGGAACCACGGCTCCTGCTCCGGCGGGATCGTGTTGATGTAGTCGGTGCTGCGCAGGGCCGGCACGCCCACCTGCTGCTCGCGGCTGCGCTGCAGCATGCGGAGCATCAGGTACCTCGCCCGGTTGCGGCCGGCGTGGTCGACGACGGCGTCGAGGGACTCCAGCCACTCCTGCGTCTCGTCGGGGTCGGTGTCGACCAGCTGGCTGGGGAGCCCGTCGGTGATGACCGCGCGGGTCTGTCCTGCGCGGGCGGGGTCGCCGTCCGGCTGCTGCGGTGCGCTCATGGACACATCGTCTCCCGACGACGTCGCCCTCGTCACGTCGCGGCGCGATGTACCGGTGAAGTCGTGTCGGACGGACACGCCCCGGCAACGCCCCGGTGCGCCCGGTGCACGCAGGCTTGCGCCCCGCCCGCTATGCCCTACGCTTCCGCCTGCGGTGCCTCGACGAGACGGCACCGTCCGGACACCCGCCCACGAGGGCCGGGTGGCGGGCGCATCGACGACAGCGAGAGGGGTGACATGACCGGGGTGCGGGTGGTTCTCCCGCTGGTCGTGTCGATCTCCGCCGCGTGTCCGTCCGTCGCCCGCCCGGTCCGCCCGTGACGCGCTCCCGCGCGGTCACCGGCCCGGCCGGGCACCGTCCACCCCACACCAGGCCAGCAGCAGGCCGACCCATGGAGGAGCAGCAGGGATGAGCGTCGACAGCACCGGCATGGCGGCCCGGTTGGGCATCAAGCCGGGCATGGTCGTGCAGGAGCTCGGCTGGAGCGAGGACGCCGACGAGGACCTGCGCGACTCGATCGTCGAGGCTTCCGGCAGCGAGATGGTGGACGAGGACACCGACGAGGTCGCCGACGTCGTCGTGCTCTGGTGGCGCGAGGACGACGGCGACCTGTTCGACGCCCTCACCGACGCGCTGACCTCCCTGGCCGACGAGGGCGTCGTCTGGCTGCTGGTCCCGAAGTCGGGCCGGCCCGGGCACGTCGAGCCGGGCGACGTCACCGAGGTCGCGCCCACGGCGGGCCTCTCGCAGACCACCAGCATCTCCGCGGCGAAGGACTGGTCGGGGATCCGGCTGGTCACCCCGAAGGCAGCCCGCAGCCGCCGCTGAGGCACGATCACCGGCATGAGCCTCTCCGTCGGCGATCGCGCCCCCGAGTTCAGCCTGCCCGACCAGGACAAGCAGGTCGTGTCCCTCGCGGAACTGCGGGGCACCCCCGTGCTGCTGGTCTTCTACCCGTTCGCCTTCTCCGGCATCTGCACCGGCGAGCTCTGCCAGCTGCGTGACGAGCTGACGAACTACACCGACGCGGGCGTGACGGTGCTGGCCATCAGCACCGACCCGGTCTTCAGCCTCAAGGCGTTCAAGGCGCAGGAGAACCTCGAGTTCACGCTGCTCTCGGACTTCTGGCCCCACGGCGAGGTCGCGAAGGCCTACGGCGTCTTCAACGAGAAGGCGGGCATGGCCGTGCGCGGCACCTTCCTGGTGGACGCCGAGGGTGCGATCGCGTTCGCCGAGGTGAACGGCCCCGGCGACGCGCGCGAGCAGTCCGGCTGGAAGGACGCCGTCGCCGCGCTCGCGGCCTGAAGCCGGGCGCCCGGGTGGCCCCGCTGCAGGAACCCGCCGCGAGCGTGCGAGTGGTGGGGGGCAGCGGGGTCCTTAAGCTTGGCGCGCGGGGCGTGTAGCTCAGCGGTAGAGCTCTCGGCTTACAACCGAGCGGTCGCAGGTTCGAACCCTGTCGCGCCCACCCGTGCCGTCGCCCGGTCAGGCGGCGGCGACGTCGACCGGGCCGGGCGCCGCGGGCTCGGCGGGCTTCGGGAAGGCCGGCCGCAGGAACGCCGGTGCCTTGAACGGGGCCCACTCGCCCTCGCGCTGCGCCAGCCGGTCGGCGATCGCCCAGAGCGCCGCCGGGTGGTGGCCGATGCCGAGGTGGCTGGCCATGACGGCGATGTTCTCGCAGCGCTCGCCCGGCGTGTTCAGGCAGGTCTGCCAGTGCACGATGCCGTCGAAGTGCGAGTAGATCGACGTCGCCGGCACGGGCAGCGGGCACCCCTCGGTCTCCAGCGGGAACTGCCGCTGCTCCACGTGCAGGTGCGCGTAGCGGTCGAAGGCCTTCGAGGCGCGGGTCTGGGTGTGCCGCTCGATGCGGAACGGGCTGCCCAGCGTGATCACCTGGCGCACCGCGTCGGGGCACTGGCGGGCGAGGTCGCGGGCGAAGATGCCGCCCAGGCTCCAGCCGATGAGCGTCACCTCGCGGCGGTAGCGGTTGTGCAGGTAGTCGAGCCGGTCGCGCAGGCCGTTCACGCAGATCGCGGTCGGGCCGATGTTGCGGCCCAGGCCCCAGCCGTGCACCCGGTAGTCCAGCCGCCGGAGCGTCGCCCGCAGCACACGCGTCGAGGTGTCGTCGGCGAGCAGGCCCGGCAGGACCAGCACCGGGTGGCCGTCGCCCTTGGGCAGCCGCTGGGTCAGCGGACGGGCCGCCAGGTAGAGGCCGTAGTCCGCGAAGGCCCTGGTGGGCTCGCTCAGGTACAGCGGGAGTGCCGGACCGTCACCCTGCAGTCGTGCCACGTCGTTCCTCCTGGTGCCGTCCGTTCGTGGATGGGCCGTACCAAGATGCGGCCTGGCTCACACCTGTCGGCCGGATACGCGCGGGCACATGTTGCCGAACTGTGTCCTGCGCCATAGCGCACGTTCGCGTTCCGTCCACGGCGGCGACGGGGCGGTGCTGCGCCCGCTGGCACCTCGTGCCACCGTACGGACGACGAGAGGGAGGCAGGATGGCCGAGGACGCGATGCCCGGGCAGAGCCGCACGGTGGACCTCGGAGGTCCGGTGCACTACCTGGACTTCGGTGGTCCGGACGACGGGCCGCCGGTCGTGCTGGTGCACGGGCTGGGCGGCTCGCACCTGAACTGGGACCTCGTCGCGCCGGCGCTGCGGGAGCACGGTCGCGTGCTCGCGCTGGACCTGCCCGGGTTCGGGCGCAGCGAGCCGGGCGGGCGGAAGACCAGCGTGCCGGCCAACGTCGCCGTCCTGCACCGGTTCCTCACCGAGGTGGTGGGCGAGCCGGCGGTGCTGGTGGGCAACTCGATGGGCGGCATGATCTCGATCCTCGCGACGGGGGAGCAGCCGGAAGCGGTGCGCGGGCTGGTGCTGCTCGACCCCGCCCTCCCGGGGTCGCGGCGGGCGCTCGACCCCCGGGTGGCCGTCATGTTCGCGCTGTACGCGGTCCCCTTCGTCGGGGAGCGCTTCCTGTGGTGGCGGCGGCAGCGGACCTCGGCGCTGGCCCGCGTGCACGAGATGCTGGAGCTCGTCGGCGTCGACCCGCGCCGCATGCCGTCGGACGTCATCGACCGGTCGGTGACCCTGCTGGAGGAGCGGCGCGACGTCCAGGGCATGGACCGCGCGTTCCTCGCCGCGGCCCGCTCACTGCTGCGCGTGCTCGCCGATCCGCGTCGCTACCGGGCCGCGATGGCCTCGATCGACGTCCCCGTGCTGCTGGTCCACGGCGACCGCGACCGGCTGGTCCCCGTGGAGGCCGCGCGCGACCTCGCCCGCCGGCACCCCGCGTGGCGCTACGCCGAGTGGACCGGCGTGGGCCACGTCCCGCAGCTGCAGGAGCCCGAGCGGCTGGTCGCCGAGCTGCGCGACTGGATGCGGGACGCCCAGCTCACCGGCTCCCGGGCCTGAGCGTGTCGCGCAGCGCCTCCAGGCCGGTGTAGCGCGGTCGCCACCCGAGCTCCTCGCGGGCCCGGGTGGTGTCCATGATCGCCGGCCGGCTGGCCGCCTCGATCCACTCCGCCACCGGCGGCAGGAACGGCAGCCGGGACATCGCCCGGGCGGCGGCCTGCGCCGGCGCGGCGGGCAGCGGGATGGCGAGCGCCCCGAACTCCCGGGCGACGTCGGCGGCGGTGAGGACACCCTCGCCGGCGATGTTGTAGGCGCCGGGCGGGCCGGCGCCGAGCACGCACAGCAGCAGCGCCTGCCCGACGTCGTCCTGGTGCACGAACTGCAGCGGGTGCTGCGGCACGAGCAGCGGCACGGGCACCGGCAGCCGCCGCGGCCGGCCGAAGAGCCGGCGCCCGACGGGGGCGAACGGGCCGGGCAGCACGTCCTTGGCGCCGACCGCCTGCGGGCCGAGCACGACGGGTGGGCGGAGCAGGTACAGGCCCAGGTCGGGCGCGACCGCGGACTCCTCCTCGAGCAGGCGCTCGAGCTCCGCCTTCTCCTGCGCGTAGAACAGCCGGGCCGCCGGGCGCACCGGCCACTCCTCGGAGATCAGCTCCGGGTTGTCCCGGTGGAACCCGTACGCGGCCACCGAGGAGGCGTAGACGAACCGCCGCGCGCCGACCGCTGCCGCCGCGCGGAACACGTTGAGCGTGCCGTCGACGTTGATGGACCGGGTCGTCTCGCGGGAGGCGTTGCCGGTGATGAGGAAGGCCAGGTGGACGACGACGTCGGCCCCGGCGAAGGCCTGGCGCAGCGCCTCGGGGTCACGCACGTCGCCCTGCCGGTACCGCATCTTCGTCCAGCCGCGCTCCGCCGGGTCGAACGGCCGGCGGGCGATCCCGATGACCGAGTCGACGCGGTCGTCGTCCTGGAGCAGCGGGACCAGCCCGGCGCCGAAGGTGCCCGTCGGGCCGGTGACGGCGACGGTCAGCCCGCTCTCGCGGGCGCGCTTCCTGCCCGGGCTCACCGCGCGGCTGCCGAGGTCGTGGCCTTCCCGCCGGTGGGCTGGTCCACCGGGGGAGTCGCCGCCGCGGCGCGGGCGAGCTCGAGCAGCTCCTCGATGCCCCGGCGGATCCCGCCGGAGAGGACGTCGACGTCTGGGAAGGCGTCGAAGTCGGCGTTGAGGCCGAAGGTCATCGTGTCCAGGTAGCTGAAGATCCCGATGGAGCAGCGGATGCCACCGGCGATCGGCACGTAGGCGTGCGCCGAGCACATGCGCTTGCCCAGCACGTACAGCGGAACCCGCGGGCCCGGCACGTTCGTGGTCACGGCCTGGCACCACATCTGGCCGGCCTGCATGCCCGCCCGCACGCCGAGGGAGAGCAGGCTGGGAGCCACGTAGTCGCCCATCGCGATGATCGACGGCACGTCCACGGCCTGCATCGCCCGCTTGTACTCGTCCATCTGGCCGCGGATGCTCCGCAGCCGGGAGTCGGGGTCGGGGTCGCCGACCGGCAGGTCGACGAAGACGCACGAGACCTGGTTGTCCAGCGAGCCGCGCCGGCTCGCCGAGCGGACCGACACCGGGACCATCGTGCGCACCACGAGGTTCTCGGCTGACAGCTCACCGCGGCCCTGGAGGAGGTCGCGGAACCCCTTGGTGATCGCGGTGAGGATGACGTCGTTCACCGTGCCGCCCAGCGCCGTGCGCACCTCCTTGAACTCCGCGAGGCTGCCCTGCGTCCACGCCCAGCGCCGGTGCGGGCCGATGGGCCCGTTCAGCGACCGGGCGGTGGGGGTGATCGCCTGCTTGGCCAGCGAGGGCACCGTGCGGGCCAGCGTGCGGCCGGTCTGGGTGAGGCCGCGCGCGTTGCGGACGGCGGTGGCGACGCTCGGCAGGCCGGTGAGGGTGCGCAGCGGGGCGGTCGCCGCCTCCGTGACCGCGCCCGCCACCAGCGCGGCCGACGACGGGTCCCGCCGCGGCGTCCAGTCGCGCGGCTCGGCGTGGGTGGCGTCGGGGTCGAGGTCGAACATCAGCTGCATCAGGTCGGTGCCGGCGATGCCGTCGACCATGCAGTGGTGCACCTTGGAGATCAGCGCCCACCGCCCGTCGGCCAGCCCCTCCACGAGCCACAGCTCCCAGAGCGGCTTGGCCATGTCCAGGCGCTGGCCGAGGACCCGGCCGGCGAGGTTGCGCAGCTGCTCGTCCCCGCCGGGGGAGGGCACCGCGGTGTGCCGGACGTGGTACAGGATCTGGAAGTGCGGGTCGTCGACCCACATCGGGCGGCCGAGCTGCAGCGGCACCTGGCGCACGCGCTGCCGGTAGCGCGGGACCAGCGGGAGCTTGCTCAGCAGCAGTCGGACGACGTCGCCGTAGGTGGGGGCCGGGCCTTCGAACACCGCCACCGACCCCACGTGCATCGGGGTGTTCTCGCTCTCGGCGAAGTAGAACCCGCTGTCGAGGGCACTCATGCGGTCCACGTCTTCACTCCTCGCCGCCCCGGTCGCTCTGCTCGGACCAGGGCCTCGCACGTCCAGGTCGGTGGCCGCCGAAACTAGGTGTGCCTCTCCGTGCACGCAAATCCGCGGTGTGGCGGCGACCACATCCTGCGATGCCCGGATTCGAGCGGGTCAACCGGCCTTGCGCCCCTCGACGTCCACCCGGTCGAGCAGGTCGGTGAAGGCGCGGTCGACCACGGCCGTGCGGGTCAGGTTGACGCTGTGCCCGGCCCCGGGGACCACGACGAGCTCGGCGCCCGGCCCGACGGCCTCGGCGATCCGCCGGCCGTGCGCCGCCGGGGTCAGCCGGTCGTGGGTCGCCGCGACCACGGTGACGGGGATGCGGCGCAGCACCTCCAGCGCCGCGCTCTCGTCGTGGTCGAGGAAGGTCGCGTAGAAGGCCATCGTCACCGGGAGCGGCGTCTCCTCGAGCAGCTGCTGCACCATCCGGACCGAGTGGCGGTCGGCGTCGTCCCGCCCGAACAGCAGCCGCCGGATGGCCCGCCGGCCCAGGAAGGTGCCCCGCCGTCGCCGCTTCTCCAGCGACGGGGCGATCAGCCGAAGCAGCCAGAGGTAGAGGGTCAGCAGCCGGAGCCGGCGCAGCACCCTCAGCAGGAACCCGGTCAGCCCGGTGTCGGCCAGCCCGCCGGCGGAGGTGGCGAGCAGGAACGCGCCGACCACCCGGGTGCCGAACAGCTCCGGCCGCTGCCGGGCCAGTGCCAGGATGCTCATCCCGCCCATCGAGTGCCCGGCGAGCACCACCGGCCCGGTCGGGACGACGGCGTCCAGCACCTGGCCGAGGTCCCGGCCGGTGCGGTCGATGGTGGCGCGGCTGAGCGGCGTCCAGCCGGAGCGGCCGTGGCCGCGTTGGTCCCAGAGGACCAGCCGCGCCCGGTCCCGCAGCGCTGCGCGCTGCAGCTCCCACTCGGCCAGCCGCGCCGTGAACCCGTGGCAGAGGACGACGGTGAGCGGGGCGTCCTCCCTCCCGTCGAACTCGACGTGCAGGTCCACGCCGTCGTCGGTGGTCACCGTCCGCGAGCCCGGTGGGGGCGGCCCGTCGAGCGAGGGCAGGGTCAGGAGCGGGGGGTCGACGGGCACGGCGCCATCCCAGGCGCCCGGGGCCGGGGGCGCAAACCGGAGCGGTCAGTGCCCGCTGCCGCGCCGCCCGGGAGCGGCCTCCCGCACCAGGCGGCGGGCGGCGTCGACCTCCCGGGCGACCGGGCCCAGCACGCCCTCGGCGTGCAGCTCGGCGTCGTCGTCGGGCGCGGACCGGGCCCGGACGTCGTCCTCCAGCCCGCGGATGGCCCGGCGGAGCGCGGCCACCTGCGCCAGGTCGGGGGCGGGCTCACCGCCGCGGCCGGCGATGACCGCCTCGGTGACCGCGTCGGAGGTGCGCTCCAGCTGGACGATCACCGGCCACCAGGCGGCTGCCCGCGTGCTGATCGGCGGCGGCTCGGCCAGCCGCCGCTGCAGCTGGGTCTGCAGCTCCGTGAGCGCCCGGTAGCTGCGCCGGCGGGCGCGGCGGCGCTCGGTCGGGCTGCCGGTGAAGGCGGCCGCGACGAAGGCGTCCAGGGCGCGAGCGGCCTCGCGCAGCGCCTCGTCGAGCGGGGCGCGCCAGGTCTGCGGCCACAGCAGGTAGCCGAAGACCAGCACGATCGCGCAGCCGATCAGGGTGTCGAGCAGGCGGGCGCCCACGAGTCCCGGGTCGCTGGGCAGCGCGAGGTCCAGCAGCAGGATGATCAGCGGCGTCTGGAAGACCGAGAACAGGCCGAAGTTGGCGTTGCGCGCCCACGGCAGCACCGCGGCCGAGCAGGCCAGCGCGACGAGCACCCAGCCGTTGCGCGGGAGGGCCGCCAGCAGCGCGGACCCGATCAGGACGCCGAGGAGCGTCCCGGCGCCCCGCTGCACGGCCCGGGTGAACACCGAGCCGAAGTCGGGCTTCAGGACGATCGCGACGGTGAGCAGCACCCAGTAGGGGCGCTCGATCGGCAGGTACTGGCGGGCGATCTCGGCGATCGTCATGCACAGCGAGAGGCGGACGGCGAAGGCCCGGGCGTCGGCGCTGGCCAGCGTGCGGTCGCCGAGGTCGTGCAGGCGGGTGCGCAGGTCCGGGCGCGGGGCCGGCGCGGCGGCACCGGCGCGCTCCTCGGGGTCGCCGACGACGTTCCACACCAGCCGCAGCCCGTGCCGGACCGCCCGAACCGCGGGGTGCCCCTGCGCCAGCGGCGCCGGCCGCTGGTCGGTGAGCTGCCCGCTGCCGGAGACCGCCGCCGCGAGGGAGTGCGCGGCGACGACGTCCTGCGGATCGGCGGGGACCCCCGCCGAGGCCGTGGCGACCGCGCCCTCCACCAGGGGGGCCGCGGCGTTGAGGACGCCGGCCAGCTCGGAGAGCTCGCGGCTGCGGCCGGCGGACCGGCTGCGGCTGCGGATGACCCGGTCGTACGCCTCGTTGAGCGCGCCCGTCAGCGCCCGCCGGGCCTCGGGCGCCGCATCGCTGCCCACCGCCGCGAGCAGCTCGCCGATGCGGGTGAACACCGCCGCGACGGCGGACCGGTCGGGGTCCAGCGGCTCGGTGCGCGCCTGGACGAGGGTGATCACCACGGCCCACGCCGCGCCGCAGAGGAAGGAGCCGACCTCGGCCGCGGCCGGCAGCGGCGTCACGAGCCCCGACGCGAGGGCGGTGTAGATGAGCAGCTGGAGCGCGCCCAGGGAGAGCGTCGCGCTGACCGCGCTGACGAGGGCCGCGACGGCCGACAGCACCGCGATGACGACGACCGGTGTCCAGCCGCCGCCGGTGGCGTGCTGACCGGCGAGCAGGCCGAGCATCCCGAAGAGCGTGGCCGCGCCGCTGCGGCGCAGCCGCTCGCGCAGGGGGCCGGGCTGGGGCGCCAGGGTCGCCGCGAGCGCGCCCATCGTGCCGAAGACGCCGGCGCCCAGCGCGCCGCCGGCCTCCAGCCCGCCGCCCACCACGACGGCGAGGACCAGGGGCGCAGGGATGGAGACGGCGAACCGGGCGACGTCGCGCCACGGGACCGGCGGGGGAGTGGTGCGCACCAGCTCCTCGAGCCAGGCCGGGGCGCGCAGCGACCGCTCCCGACCCCGCCGCTCTCGCACGGCGGAAGCTTGGCATTCCGCCGGGCCGGTCCTGCGCACCCCCGCCTACGCTGACCAGCCGTGACCGTGCAGCTCGGGAAGGTCCTCGCCGCCCTCGACGCCCGCTACGACCCCGCCCTCGCCGAGAGCTGGGACGCGGTCGGCCTGGTCTGCGGCGATCCGGCGGAGCAGGTGGGCTCGGTGCTGTTCGCGGTCGACCCGACGGCGGCGGTCGTCGACGAGGTGGTGCGGACCGGCGCGCAGCTGCTGGTGACCCACCACCCGCTGTTCCTCACCCCCGTGCACGGCGTGCCCGCCGACGACCCTCGGGGCCGGCTGGTGCACCGGCTGGTCCGGGCCGGCGCCGCGCTCTTCGTCGCGCACACCAACGCCGACCGGGCCCCGCGCCACGGGGTCAACGACGCGCTGGCGGCGGCGCTCGGGCTGGAGGACGCCGTCCCCCTGGAGCCCTCCGCCGCGGACCCGCGCGCGGGCCTGGGCCGGGTCGGCCGGCTGCCCGAGCCGATGACGCTGCGCCGGTTCGCCGAGCACGCGGCGGCGGCGCTGCCCGCCACGGCCGGTGGTGTGCGGGCGGCCGGCAACCCCGACCGCCGGATCGCCACCGTCGCGGTCTGCGGGGGTAGCGGGGGTTCGCTGCTGGGCGCGGCCGCGGCGGCCGGGGCCGACGTGCTGCTCACCAGCGACCTGAAGCACCACCCGGTGTCCGACGCGCTGGAGGTGCCCGGGCCCGCGCTCTGCGACGTGGCGCACTACGCCTCGGAGTGGCCCTGGCTGCCGGTCGCCGCCGACGTGCTGCGCCAGGACCTCGACGGCGAGGTGGAGGTCGCCGTCGCGGCGCCGCGCACCGACCCCTGGGCCTACCGGGCCGGCTGACCGGCGGGGTCGGGCTCAGGCGTGACCGGCGGCGCGCAGTGCCTGGATGCAGGTCCGCTCGAGGGAACGCTGCCGGCGGATCCGGGCGAGCAGGCCGGGGACCGGTTCCAGCTGCCGGGTCGCGGCCGGGCGCACCTCGGTGATCCGGCCGTCGGCGAAGCGCCCGGAGGTGGTGTGCACCGTCCAGCGCTCGACGTCGGGCACCGAGAGCTCCTGACCGACCAGCACCGCGGGGCCGTTCACGCCCGCGGGAGCGCCGCGGAGCTCCAGCGGATCGGCGTCCCAGTCGTCGACCCGGACGGTGCGCACGTGGAGCCCCCCGTCGTCCACGGCGAGGACGGCGTCGGCGGGACCCTCCCGCCGGTCGACCGGGACGACGTCCGCCGCGTCGAGGAGCAGCACCAGGCGGGGGAGGTACCACCAGTGCTCGCGGCGGAGCATGTGCGAGTCGGCGAGGGCCCGCGAGGGCGGGTGCTTGCGCAGCTCCTGGTCGAGGAGGTCCTCGGTGAAGAGGTCGCCGGTCCCGTCCTCGACCAGCGTGAAGCGGCCGGTCAGCGCCAGCGGTGACCACCGGGACCCGGTGAGGCGCGGGTCGGAGAGGACCAGCGCCGCCGAGCCGGCCGCCGCGACCGCGCGAGCGGTGGCCACGTGCGCCCAGGGCAGGGCGACCGCCGGCCGCCCGCCGAGCACCAGGGGGACGACGCCGGTGGCCCCGGGTGGCGCGCCGGGCACGGCCCACAACAGTTCGGCCACGCCTGCGGCGTGCAGCGCTCCCACACTTGTGGTGTCCATCGCCTGGATGTCTACTCCCTCCGACGGCGGCGACGAGGCCGCCCGTGGACCTGGGGGTTCGCCGTGCCCGCGTTCGTCGTGGCCGCCGTGGTCGGGGTGCTGTTCTTCCTCGGCTACCGGTACTACTCCAGCTACCTGGCCCGGAAGGTGTACGCCCTCGACCCGGCGTTCGTCACCCCGGCGCACGAGTTCAACGACGGCAACGACTTCGTGCCGACGAACAAGCACGTCCTCTTCGGCCACCACTTCACCTCGGTCGCCGGTGCCGCGCCGATCGTCGGCCCGGCGATCGCGGTGTTCTGGGGCTGGGGCCCGGCGTTGACGTGGATCGTGCTCGGGACGATCTTCGCCGCCGGTGTGCACGACTTCGGCTCGCTGGCGGTGTCGGTGCGGCACAAGGCCAAGAGCATCGGCACCCTGGCCGGCGAGGTCATCAACGGCCGCGCCCGGCGGCTGTTCCTGGTGATCATCTTCTTCCTGCTCACCCTGGTGAACGCGGTCTTCGCCGTCGTCATCGGCAACCTGTTCGTCGCCAACCCGGGCGCGGTCATCCCGATCGTGCTGGAGATCCCGCTGGCCATCGCCATCGGCGTGTACATCTACCGGACCCGCTCCTCGGCGCTGCTGCCGTCGATCGTGGGCGTGATCGTGCTGTACGCGCTGATCCTCGTCGGCAACGCCTACCCGATCTCGCTGGACGGCCTCGCCGAGGCGCTCGGGCTGGAGCAGACCCGCAACGTCTGGGTGGTGCTGCTGTTCATCTACACCTGGATCGCCTCCCGCATCCCCGTCTGGGTGCTGCTGCAGCCGCGCGACTACATCAACAGCCACCAGCTGTTCATCGCCCTCGGCGTCATCGGCCTCGGCCTGATCGTCGGCATGAACACCATCCAGGCGCCGGTCGTCAACGACGTCCCCGAGGGCTCGCCGAGCTTCTTCCCGTTCCTCTTCATCACCATCGCCTGCGGAGCCATCTCCGGGTTCCACTCGCTCGTCTCCTCCGGGACGACCTCCAAGCAGCTGGACAAGGAGACCGACGCCCGGTACGTCGGCTACATGGGCGCCGTCGGCGAGGGCTCGCTCGCCACCGGCGCCGTGCTGGCCGCCACCGCCGGGGTCGCCGCCTCGCAGGCGGACTGGGAGGCGCTCTACCCCGACTTCGCCACGGCCTCGGGCGGCGCCGTCGGCAACTTCGTCAACGGTGTCGCCACCTTCGCCAACAACCTGGCGATCCCGCTCGACATCGCGACGATCTTCGCGGCCGTCGTCGTGATCAGCTTCGCGGCGACGACGATGGACACCGGCGTCCGGCTGCAGCGCTACGTCGTCCAGGAGATCGGTGAGCTGATCGGGGCGCGGGTGCTGTCGCGGAACCTGACGGTGGCGACGACCATCGCCGTGGTCATCCCGCTGGCCATGGCGCTGCTGCCCGGTGGCGGGGAGGCCGGGTACACCTTCGGCGTCCTGTGGCAGTTGTTCGGCACGACCAACCAGCTCACTGCCGGGCTCGCGCTCTCGGTCATCGCGGTCTGGATCACCCGGCGCGGGCGCAACCCGATCGCGGCGTTGATCCCGCTGGTGTTCCTGCTGGTCATGACCACCTGGGCGCTGCTGGTCAACCTGCGCAACTTCGTGCGGGACGACCAGTGGGTGCTCGCGCCGCTGGACGCGCTGATCTTCGTGCTGGCGGTCTGGCTGATCGTCGAGGCGGTCATCGCGCTCCTCGCGGCGCGGCGGGAGCGCCCGGCGGTCGTGGACGCCGACGGGACCGGCGGCGGGCGGGAGTCCGTCGTCGCCCGCGCCAACCCCGACGAGGCGGTGTCGGACCGTCCGCTCGGCGGTCCCGACCGGGACGACCGGCGGTGACCCCGCGGGTCGTCCTCGTCCGGGGCTCCCGCGCGGCGGCCGCGTCCGGCGGCTGCTGCAGCGGGGACGTCCGGCCCTTCGACGAGGGTGGCTCGCACTGCCACGTCCCGCCGGCGGACGACGCGGTCGGTGCGGTGTACCGGGCGCTGCGCGCGCGGCTCCCGGACGACGTCGCGATCGAGGTGGTGTCGCCGTCGAACTGGCTGTGGCTGCTGCCGGAGCTGGTCGGCGCCGGGCGCCGACGCGGCCTGCGCGGCGCCGCGCTGCGCCGGTCGGTGCGGGCTGGCATGGCGGTCGAGTCCCTCGTCGTCGACGGCGTGGTCCTGGCCTCGGGGGGCCTGCCGTCGCCCGACGCCGCGGTCGCGGCGGTGGAGGCCGAGCTCGCGCTGCGGTGAGCAGGCCGCGGTCGAGCCGCAGGTAGGTTGGCGGCGTGAAGGCCGACCACTTCGAACAGCAGAAGCTCCTGGAGCTCGCGGCGGAGGACGTCGCCCTGACCCAGCTCGCCCACCGGAGGCGGACCCTGCCGGAGGCCGTGGCGGTGGAGGCGGCGGCGGAGAACGAGCGGTCGCTGGCCGACGACGTCGTCCGGGCCGAGACCGAGGTGCGTGACCTCCAGCGCGAGGTCGCCCGCCTGGAGGCCGACGTCGAGACCGTGCGGCAGCGCGCCACCCGCGACCAGCAGCGCCTGGACGCCGGCGGGGTCAGCGCGCGGGAGACCAGCAGCCTGCAGTCGGAGATGGAGTCGCTCGCGCGCCGCCAGGCGACCCTGGAGGACCAGGAGCTCGAGCTGATGGAGCGCCTCGAGACGGCCGAGGCCACGCTGCGGGCGGCGCAGGAGGCGCGGGAGCAGGCGCGGGGCGCGCTGGAGCGGGCCGAGCAGCTGCGCGACGACGCGCTCGCCGACATCGCCGACGGCATCAGCCGGCACGAGAGCGCACGCGCCGCCGTCGCCGGTGGCCTCTCCGCCCCGCTGCTGGCGCTGTACGACCGCGTTCGCACCCAGACCGGCACGACCGGAGCGGCGATGCTGCGCGCCCGCCAGTGCCAGGGGTGCCGGATCGAGCTCAACGGGCGGGAGCTGGCGGCGGTCGGGAACGCCGACCCGCACGAGGTCGTCCGGTGCGAGAACTGCGGGCGGATCCTGGTCCGCACGGCCGAGTCCGGGCTGTGAGCCGCCGGTTCGTCGTGGAGGCCGACGGCGGGTCCCGGGGCAACCCGGGGCCGGCCGGCTACGGCGCCCTGGTGCGGGACGCGGACACCGGCCGGGTGCTGGCCGAGCGCGCCGCGTCGGTGGGCCGCGCCACCAACAACGTCGCCGAGTACGGCGGGCTGGTCGCCGGGCTGCAGGCGGCGCTCGACCTCGACGCCTCCGCGGAGGTCGAGGTGCGCATGGACTCCAAGCTCGTCGTCGAGCAGATGTCGGGCCGCTGGAAGATCAAGCACCCGGACATGCAGCAGCTCGCCCTTCAGGCCCGCGCGATCGCCCGGAAGCTCGGCGGCGTCCGCTACACCTGGGTGCCGCGCGCGCAGAACGGCGCCGCGGACGCCCTGGCGAACAGCGCGATGGACGGCCGGCCGGTGCACCGGGACGCCGCCGCGGAGCCCAGCGTGGCCGAGGACGACGTCCAGCCGACGGCCGAGCCGGCCCCGGTGGTCACGACGGTCACCCACCTGCTGCGGCACGGCCAGACCGAGCACACCCCCGAGCGCCGGTTCAGCGGCCGCAACGAGCTGCCGCTGTCGCGGACCGGAGAGGCCGAGGCGGAGGCGGCCGGCGAGCGCGCCGCCGAGCTCGGCATCGAGGTGGTCGTCGCCTCGCCGCTGCGCCGCACCCGGGAGACCGCCGAGATCGTGGCCGCGCGGCTCGGCCTGCCGGTGGAGTTCGACGACGACCTGGTCGAGCTGGATTTCGGGGCCCTCGAGGGGCTGAGCGCTGACGAGGCGCGCTCCAGGCACCCGCTCGCGGTGCGCCGGTTCATGGGGGACGTGACCGTCGCGGCCCCCGGCGGCGAGTCGGTCGCCGACGTCGCCGGCCGGGTGGAGCGGGCCCGGCAGCGGATCCTCACCCGGCACGCCGGGCGGACGGTGCTGGTGGTCAGCCACGTCACGCCGATCAAGCTGATGCTCGGCGCGGGGCTCGGCACCGGTCCCGAGGTCGTCCACCGGGTGTTCCTGGAGGCCGCCTCGCTGTGCACGGTGGCGTGGTCGTCCGACGGGCGCTCGTCGGTGCGGCTGCTGAACGACACCGCGCACCTGCGCTGACGCCCGCCGAGGCCGGTCAGGTGCGCACGGAGAGGTAGACCGACACGGCGACGCCGAAGGTCACGATGAGGACCCGCAGCGGGGTCGCCGGGATGCGGGTGGCGATGCGCGCCCCGAGGAAGCCGCCGACGAGGCCGGCCGGGGCGGCGACGGCGACGACCGTCCAGGCGACCGGCCCGAAGATGCCGAACACGAGCAGGGTGATGGTCGCCGTGACGGCCGACAGCGCGGACTTGAGCGCGTTGGCGAGCTTCAGCCGCTGCAGCCCGATGCCGAGCACGCGGACGAGGATCACCCCGAGCGCGCCGCCGAAGTACCCGCCGTAGACGGTGGCGAGGAAGAGCGCCAGGTACAGCCAGGCGGGGTCGCCGCCGGGCTCGCCGGCGGCCCGTCCGGCCAGGCGCCGCGTCACGAGCGGCTGGACGGCGAGCAGCAGGCTGGCCAGCAGCACGAGCGCCGGGACGACGACGTCGAAGGCGTCCGACGGGGTGGTGAGGAGCAGGACGCTGCCGGCGAGCCCGCCGAGGGCGGCCACCGCGCCGAACCGGACGAGGCGACGGCGCTGGCCGGCGTACTCGGCGCGGAAGCCGGCGACGCCGCCTAGGTAGCCGGGCCACTGGGCCAGCGAGTTGGTGACGTTCGCAGCGACCGTGCCGAGGCCGAGCCCGACCAGCGTGGGGAACAGGATCAGCGAGCCGCCGCCGGCGACCGAGTTGACGCCGCCGGCCACGAAGGCGACGCCCGCCGCGATGAGCAGGTCGACGGCGGACACGGCGGGTCACCCTACGGTGGCCCCATGCGGAGACCGGCGAGCGCGACGTGGCTGGGAGCCCTGCTGGGCGGGTCGGGAGTGCTCCACCTGGTGCACCCGCGCACCTACGAGTGGCTGGTCCCGCCAGAGCTCGGCTCCGCGCGGGTGTGGGTGCTCGCCAGCGGGGTGGCCGAGATCGGCACCGCCGCGCTGCTGGCCGCTCCGAGCACCCGCCGGGTCGGCGGCTGGTCGGCCGCAGCCCTGCTGCTGGCCTTCGTTCCGGCGCACCTGCACCACCTCCGGCTGGGGCTCCGGAAGCCGCCGGTGATGGCCGCGGCCGTGGTGCGGCTGCCCCTGCAGGTGCCGATGGTCGCAGCGGCGCTGCGGGTGGCCCGCGGGCGCTGACGGCGGGGCAGACTCGCCCCATGCCGCCTGCACCGATGCCCGACGACTGGCAGCGCGCCCTCGTCGTCGCCGCGCACCCCGACGACATCGAGTACGGCCTGGCCGCCGCCGTCGCCTCGTGGACGGCCGCGGGCAAGGAGGTGCACTACCTGCTGGCGACCCGGGGGGAGGCCGGGATGGCCGGCGTTCCCCCGGTTGAGGCGGGCCCGCTGCGCGAGGAGGAGGAGCGGCGGTCGGCTGCCGTCGTCGGGGTCACCGAGGTGGAGTTCCTCGACCACCGGGACGGCGTCCTGGTGGCCGGGCCCGACCTGCGCCGTGACCTGGCTGCCGCCATCCGTCGGCACCGGCCCGAGCTCGTCGTCACCGGGTACTTCGGGCCCACGTGGACCCCGCCGGGGGTGTCGCCGGCTTACCTCAACTCGGCCGACCACCAGGCCCTCGGGCAGTCGGTGCTCGACGCGGTCGCCGACGCGGGCAACGAGTGGATCTTCCCGGAGCTCACGGAGGAGCGGTGGTCCGGGGTCCAGTACATCGCGGTCGGCGAGCTGACCGACCCGCCGCACGAGGTCGACGTCAGCGACCAGGTGGAGACGGCGGTCGCCTCGCTGACCGAGCACCGGCGGTACCTGGAGCTGCTCTCGGACGACCCGGTCGACGTGCAGGCACGGCAGATCGTCGACATGTCCACGCTCACCGAGGACGGACGGCGGCGCGTGGGCTTCCGGCTCTACTGGGGGTAGGCGCCGACGCAGCGTCGCGACCGGCTGACCCCGTCCGGGTCAGAAGGGCGGTGGGTCGTCCGCCGGGTCCGGTGGCGGCGGCGGTGGTTCGGGTCGCTCGGTGAGGACGCGGTAGCCGGGTGGCCGGGTGGTGCGGGTGACGCCGCTGGGGGTGATGACGGTGAGCACCCCGTCGTCGTTCATCGTGGGGGTCCAGCCGGGGGCGAAGGTCTTGAGCCGGTGGTGGCGGCGGCACAGGCAGCACAGATTCGCGCAGTCGGTGGCCCCGCCGGTGGCGTGGGCGATGACGTGGTCCAGGTCGGCCCAGCCGGCGGGCACGGTGCAGCCGGGGTGGCGGCAGGTGCGGTCCCGCACGGGCAGGAACCGCTGCTGGGCGGCCGAGGGGCGGTAGCGGTCCACCGGACCGGGGCGGCCCAGCAGCGGGCAGCCGCAGGCGGCCTCGGGGTGCTCGAGGTCGGTGGGGTGGTCGGGGCAGCCGCGGGCGGCGAGCCGGGTCAGCTCGCCGCGGCCGGTGACGGCCAGCAGCGCGCCGGTGGCGTCGGTGATGGCGATGTCCAGACTGCCGCCGGGCGGGGCCTGGATGCCGCAGACGTCGAGGGCGGTGAGCAGTTCGCGCAGGTGGGCGGCGGTGATCGGCTCCCCGTCGACCTCCCCGACCGGCTCGGGAGCCCCGGCTGGGGTGAACGCCGCGGGCAGCGGGGCGCCGGCGGCGAGGAACCGGGCGGGGTTGAGCGCGCCCAGCGGGGCGACCACGGTCAGCTGCGCGGTCACCGCGGGCTGGTCCTGCCACGGCCGGAGCAGCAGATCGGCCAGCGCACCGGTACGCAGCATGCCGATCGGCCGGTCATCCCCGGCCGCCTACGCCGCCCGGGCGTGGCCGTCCACCGCCGCCCGGCAGGCCCGGGCGTCGGGATGCGGGAGCAGGGCGCGCAGCTCGCCCATCCCGTCCCCGACCGGCCGCACCGACACATCCGCGCCGCGCCGGCGCGCTTCCCGGCGCCGGTCGGCCGCGGCGGCGTCGCGGGCCACCAGCTCCGCCCGCATGGCTTCGCGCAGCCGGCCCAGCCCCAGCCCGGTGGCGCCGGGCAGCACCGCGGCCTCCGCCGCGGCGATCACCGCCGGATCGGTGCCGGCCCCGGTGGCGGCGACCTCCGCGGCGATCGCCCGGGCACGGGGCCAGTCCAGCTGGCCCAGCCGCAGCCGGGCGGAGGTGGCCGGCAGCCCGGTGGTGAGCACCCCGGCGTGCTCCAGCAGGGTCACCGCCGCCGCCCGGCTGCTGTTGTGCACCGCCGCCAGCTCATCGGGCACGAACTCACTCACCCCCGCCGGCCCCACGGTTCCGGCCCGTTCCCCGCCGGGCAGCGGATCGACCGGGGCCGGGCGGGCGGCGGCGAGGTCCATCACCAGCTCCACCCGCAACGCCGCCAGCCGCGCCTCGGCGGCCACGATCTGCCCCAGCAGATCCGCCACCTCCACCGCCGACCGGCGGGCGGGCAGCCACGCGGACAACGGCTCGTCCCACCACTGAGGATCGGGATCCTTCAGCTCCCAGGGCGAGGGCGGCTCGGACACCGGCCCCACGCTCACCCCGACCGCGAACCCGACCACCGACACAACCGCAGGCTAGGACGGGGGTACGACACTTTCCGCAGGCCGAGAAGCGCGCGGGCCGACTGGCCGCCCACGGGGGCGGGCGGCCAGTCGGGCACCTACGAGCGCAGCGGATGCTGGATCACCGCGGTCGGGATGCGTCCGCTCTGCAGGCCATCAGCGTCCGCGGCGACTGAAACGGCTCAGCAGTCGCTTGAGCAGGTTGGCCTTGACGAGCCCTGAGATCAGTCCCATGACGTCCTCCTCCATCGGGTGGTGCGGGGATCGACGGCATGTACCCGCGCGCTGCGGGATCCATGTGCCGGACGCCCTACACTCCAGGGCACGACGGACGAGTCGGCTGGGCGGTCGCGTCGGCGGGGGAGACCCCGTCGCCGAGGAACGTCCGGGCTCCACAGGGCAGGGTGGTCGCTAACGGCGACCCGGGGTGACCCGCGGGACAGTGCCACAGAAAACAGACCGCCGGCGTTCGCGCCGGTAAGGGTGAAACGGTGGTGTAAGAGACCACCAGCACGCCGGGTGACCGGCGTGGCTCGGTAAACCCCACCCGGAGCTAGGTCAAGAAGGGACGGCGGTCCGCCGCCGTTCCGCGCAGGCGTTCGAGGGCGGCCCGCCCGAGCCTGCGGGTAGACCGCTGGAGCCTGCCGGCAACGGCAGGCCTAGATGGATGACCGCCCATCGGGAGGCCGCAAGGCACCCGTGGACAGAACCCGGCGTACAGGCCGACTCGTCCGTCCCCCGCCCGACGCCGGCCACCGGCCCGGTGAGGTCGGGACGTCACCCGGACGGGTGAACGGAGGCGCTGCGCGCACGGTTGGTGACGCGCCGTGCGGCCGTGCGGAGAGTTCTCGAAAAGGACCGGTCCGGCCTGTGGCGAGCCGATCCTGATACCTACCGTTCCCTCCGTCCGCCGATCGGCGGGCCCGGATGGCCGCCCGCCGAACCTGCCCACGGCCACCCCGGAGTCATAGACGCACGGGCAGGCGCGGGGGACCCACCGTTCGTGGCCCCTCCGGGACCTCGGGGTGAAGCCGCGCCATGCGCGGCCGGGCAGCTCTCGCCCGAACCCGACAGCTAACCCCGCAGGCGGCGAGAGGCTCACCACTCCATGCCCAACAGCCATCGCACCGTGGGGCGGCACCGTCGTCCCTCCCGCAACCGCGCCATGACCACCGTGGCGTACCCGGCCGTCGTCCTCGCCGCGGCCTCGGCCCTCACCCTCGGGACCATGGGCTCCGCGGCCGCCCACCCCGGCGCGCACACGGTCAGCCCCGGCGACACCCTCAGCAAGCTCGCGGCCGAGCACGGCACCACCTGGCGCAGCATCTACGACGCCAACCGTGACACGATCGGCGGGAACCCCAACCTGCTCCGCGTCGGCCAGGTCCTCACCATCGGCGGCGGCGCCGCGCCGGCAGCGGCGCCCGCTGTCGCGACGGGGTCGTACACCGTGGTCGCCGGCGACACGCTGGGCAAGATCGCGGCCCGCCACGGCACCACGTGGCAGGACCTGCACGCCCTGAACCTCGGCGTCATCGGCCCCGACGCGAACGTTCTGCGGGTCGGTCAGGTCCTCGCCCTCAGCGGCGGGGGACTGGCTCCCGAGCGCGCCAGCCGGGACGAGCGGCCCGCCCCGGCTCCCGCACCGGCCCCGGCCCCCGTCCCGGCCCCGGCGGCGACCTCGGCGGCCTACGACCAGTGGGACGCGCACGTCCGCCCCGACGTCCAGGAGATCGCCGAGGTGCACGGCGTCGGGACGGTGCTCACCCGCCCCGGCCACAGCCCCACCGCGGGCCTCGCGGCCGACTTCATGGTCTACGCCGACTCGGCCAAGGGTGACGCCGTCGCCCAGTACGTGATCGACAACGCGGCCCGGCTCGGCGTGGAGTACGTGATCTGGGAGCAGCGGATCGCCGGTACGTGGACCGGCTGGGCCTGGCAGGGCATGGAGGACCGTGGCTCGCCCACGGCCAACCACATGGACCACCCGCACGTGGCCTTCCTGCCGTAACCACACACCGCACGACGACGAGCGCCCCCTGCCCGGATCCCCGGGTGGGGGGCGCTCGTCCGTCGAGGTGCTGTCGTACGCCGGTCAGCCCCGGCCGACCGGTCAGACGGCGACGGCGGTGACGAAGGTGCAGATGCCCTCGCCCGACTCCGCCCGCGGCCGCAGCCCGATCGCCCACAGCAGCGCGGTCTCGACCCGGTGCGCCACCTTCCGCAGGCCCACGTACCAGGTCGACCCCCCGCTGGTGACGGTGATGTCGCCGAACCCTGCCGTCCGGATGTGCTCGACGAGCATCCAGTCGGGGAGGATCGAGATGTGGCCGGGCTGGTAGTAGTGCCCCGGCCCGAAGATGAACGGCGCGCCGCGCAGGAACATCTTGAGCCGCGAGTGCGGGTGGCCGACGTTGGGCGTGCTGACCAGCAGCTTGCCGCCGGGCTCCAGCAGCGCCCGGATGGAGCGCAGCACCTGCCGCGGGTTCTCGACGTGCTCGAGCGTCTCGACGCAGACCACCATGTCGAACGGGCCACGGGTCGCCTCGGTCCACTGCGGGTCGTCGAGGTCGAGGCGGTGGATCCAGTCGTGCGGCGGGTCCAGGTCGGTGGGGACGACGTCGAAGCCCGCGTCCCGCAGCCGCAACGCCAGCGCCCCGCAGCCGGCGCCCACCTCGAGGATCCGGCCGCCCTCGGGCAGCTGCTGCCGGACCAGTTCGAGCGCGTACTCGTGCACGCCGGGTGCGGCGTGCACGCCGTGCCCCTGGTAGGACCAGACCGCCGCCGTGCGCTGGGTGGTGCCCTCGTCCACTGTCACGCCCGGAGTCTGACCTACCCGCAGCCGCGACGCGCGCTCGTGCGCCACGGAAGCCCACACCCGACATGCTCGGCCGCGCCGCTGCAGGATGCAGGATGCAGGGTCCCCGTCGTGTCATCGTGATCGCCATGCGAGCAGTGCACCGGTGAGCGCCGTCGCCGTCGCCCTCATCGCGGCAGCCGCCGGCATCCCGGTCGGGCATCTGGTCAACCGGGCCGCGGGTCGCTTCCCGTGGCCGGCGCAGCTGCGGCCGGCGGAGCTGGTCGGCCCGGGACCCGTCGCCGTGCGGCCACCGGTGCTCGAGCTCCTGGCCGGGATCCTGTTCGGCCTGGTGGGCCTGCGCTTCGGCGCGGCGGCCGAGCTGCCGGCCTTTCTCTTCCTCGCCGGCGCCGGGCTGCTGCTCGCCGTCGTCGACCTCCGGCACCGGCTGCTGCCGAACCGGGTCGTCATCCCCTCAGTCGGCGTGGGCCTGGCGCTGCTGGCCGTCCCCGCCGCGGTGAGCGGCGAGTGGTACGCCCTGCTGAGAGCCGGGTTCGGGTCGATGGCGCTGTTCGCGGCGTTCCTCGTCCTCGCCCTCATCTCGCCCAGCGGTCTGGGCATGGGCGACGTCAAGCTCGCCGCGCTGCTCGGTCTCTACCTGGGCTGGCTGGGCTGGAGCGCGGTCGCGCTCGGGGGCGCCGCAGGCTTCCTGGTGCAGGCCCTGGTCGTGCTGCCCCTGCTGGCCCTGCGTCGGATCGGCCTGCGCAGCGAGCTGCCGTTCGGCCCGGCCATGCTGGCCGGCGTCGCCCTCGTTGTGCTGTCGAGCACAGTCGCCGTCTGAGGGCTCAAGAGCGCTCTCACATCGCCGACACATGTCTGTGTCGATGTCGTAACGCCAGTCCCGTCACTGTGCGTGACCGGTTGCATGCCACCCCCCTCGTTCGGGGTGATCTGTCGACCGATGTGATGACAAGCGCTCAAGTCCCCGCCGGAACCTGCCCGATGGAAGCCCTGTCGCCACGAAGCCGGGTCACCCGACCCGGACCCGCTGGCCTCCTCCACCAGGGAGTTCCCGTGCTGAACGTGTACGTCGCAGTCGCCACCATCGCCTCTTTCGTCGAGGACCGCCTGAAGCGAGAGGAGAAGGGCGCGACCGCCGTCGAGTACGGCCTGATGGTCGGCCTGATCGCCGTCGTGATCATCGTCGCCGTCACTGCGCTCGGCGGTCGCCTGGACACGCTCTTCCGTTCCATCGTCACCAGCCTCGGCGGCACGGTCACCACCTGATCGATCTCGGTTCCCTCCCTGCCCCCACGGCGCAGTGGCCGCGCGACGGTCGCTGCGCCGTGGGGCAGGAGCCCCCGTAGGAGAGGCGGTGAGCACTGATGACCACACGACTACTGCGCGACGATCGAGGCGCCTCGGCGGTGGAGTTCGGGCTCATCGTGCCGCTGCTGGTCGTCCTCGTCCTCGGCATCGCCGAATTCGGGCATGCCTTCCAGGTGCAGGGCACCCTGTCGGCTGCTGCCCGCGAGGGCGCACGAGCCATGGCCCTGCAGAACGACCAGACCATCGCTCGGGCTGCGGTGCTCGAGGCCGCGACCTCCCTGAATCCTTCGATCACCCCGCACCAGATCGCCATCACGCCGGCTTCCTGCCCGACGACCGGTGGCAGCAGCACGAACGTCGAGCTGACGATCACCTACCCGATGCCCTTCCTCACCGGCTTCTTCGCTGCCGAGGTCGAGCTCACCGGAACGGGGGTCATGCGGTGCAACGGCTGACCCTCCGCGGCCGGCTCCGGCGCGACGAGCACGGGGCCTCCGCCGTCCTGCTGTCCCTCCTGCTGGTGCCGATGCTGGGCTTCGCCGCGATCGCCGTCGACATCGGCGCCCTCTACGCGGAGCGGGCCCGGCTGCAGGTGGCGGCCGATGCCGCAGCCCTCGCCGTGGCTTCCGACTGCGCTCGCGGCAACTGCGGCGACATGCTGGCCACGGCGCAGAGCCTGGTGGTCGCCAACGCCGGTGAGGCCACGGCGGGGCAGCCGGTGCTCTCCAGCAACCCGACCAGCGTCACCGTCCCCGGCAGCACACCCAAGGAGCACTGGTTCGCGCCGGTGATCGGCCACGACGCCACCCAGGTGTCGGCGACGGCCACCGTGGCGTGGGGCGCGCCCGACCGCGGGACGGCGGTGCTCCCGCTCACCTTCTCGTGGTGCGAGTTCCTCCAGCAGACCGGCGGCGGTGAACCCTCCGGCGAGATCGAGCACACCATCTACTTCACCAAGACGTCGAACACCGTGGGCTGCACCGGCCCGTCGAACCTGTTCGTGCCGGGTGGCTTCGCTTACCTCGACACGCCGCCGGCGGAGTGCGAGGCGGCCAGCGCACGCAACGAGCGGTCCTACTCGTCCACCGGTAACACACCGCCGTCGGTCTGCACCCCGACCTACCTGAAGTCCTGGGTCGGACGCACGGTGCTGCTGCCGCTCTTCGACAGCTCTGGCGACACCGGCACCAACGCCTGGTACCACGTGTTCGGCTACGCGGCCTTCCACATCACGGGGTTCCACTTCGGCGGCCAGTTCAGCACCGCCGTCCAGCCCTGCAAGGGCAACGACCGGTGCGTGAGCGGCTACTTCACCGAGTTCGTCGACCTTGACGACGCCTTCTCGTACAGCCCGGACGCCCCGCAACTCGGGGCCTCGATCCTCCGACTCATCCGATAGGGGCGCCTCCGTGCGACGTCGTCTGATCGCCGCTTTCGCGGCGCTGTTGCTCACCGGAGCCGGTGCCGTGGTGCTGCTCGCCTACGTACGCGGCGCCGACGCCCGCGCCCTCGCCGGGACGGAGTCCGTCGAGGTCCTCGTCGTCCGGGCGCCGGTGCCGGTCGGGACCCCCGCCGAGGAGCTCGGCGCGCTCGTCGCCACCGAGCTGCTGCCGGCCAAGGCCCTCGCCGACGGCGCGGTGGCCGACCTCGACGCCCTCACCGGGCGCGTGGCGACAGTCGACCTGCAGCCGGGGGAGCAGCTGTTGGCCACCCGCTTCGCCGAGCCCACCGACCTGCGGACACCCGGCACCGTGCCGGTCCCGCCGGGCTCGGGGGAGGTCAGCGTGCTGCTGGAGCCGCAGCGGGCGGTGGGTGGTCGGCTGGCCGCCGGGGACACCGTCGGTGTCCACGTCTCCCTGGCGCAGGACGCCGGGGGGGCGACGCATGCGGTCCTGCACCGAGTTCTGGTGACCCAGGTGCAGGGTGCCCCGGCGCCCGTCGACCCGGCCGCGGAAGGCACGCCGGAGACCGCCTCGGCCGGCGGCGCGGCGCCGACCGGCAGCGTGCTGGTCACGTTCGCGGTGCCAGCGGCCCAGGCCGAGGCGATCGTCTTCGGTGCTGAGCACGGCACCCTCTGGCTCTCCCTCGAGAACGAGGGGACCGACATTGCGGGCACCGAGGTCGTCAGCGGTACCACCATCTACGGAAAGGTCTTCGCATGAGCCGCGTCGTCCTCGCGGGGGCGGACGAGAGCCTCCAGCAGCGCGTGTCCGCAGCGGTGGACGGGGACATCTCCACCCTGCCGCCGGGCCGGCTGCCTGCCGACCCGGCCCGGCTGTTCGAGCTGCTCGCCGATGGGGAGCTGCCCGACGTCCTCCTGCTGGGCCCCTTGGCGCCGGCGGACGAGGTGCTCACCCTCGCGGGTCGGCTGGACGTCCAGTGCCCGGGCATCAGCGTCGTCTTGCTGGCCGAACCGGCCCCGGAGATGTGGCAGGCGGCCATGCGGGCCGGGATCCGCGACCTGCTGGCCTTGGACGCGGACGCCGCGGAGATCCGGTCGGCGGTCGAGAGGGCCAGCGCGGCAGCGGCGAGCCGTCGCCGCGTGCTCCGGCCCCTGGAGGAGACGGCCCGCTACACCGGCCGCGTCATCACGATCGCCTCGCCCAAGGGCGGGGTGGGCAAGACGACGGTCGCGACGAACCTCGCCGTCGGCCTGACCTCGTCGGCGCCCCAGTCGACCGTGCTGGTCGACCTCGACGTGCAGTTCGGTGACGTGGCCAGCGCGCTGGCGCTCGAGCCGGAGTACACGCTGCCGGACGTCGTCCGCGGGCCGGCGAGCGAGGACACGATGGTGCTGAAGACCTTCCTGACCCAGCACCCGAGCGGGCTGTTCGCGGTGTGCGGGTCCGAGTCGCCGGCGGCGGGGGACACGGTGACCGCCGAGGACGTCAGCCGGTTGCTGGCGGCCCTGGCCCGGGAGTTCCGGTACGTGGTGGTGGACACCGCGCCGGGGTTGTCGGAGCAGACCCTGGCAGCGCTGGACCGGGCCACCGACGTGGTCATGCTCAGCAGCATGGACGTCCCGGGCGTCCGCGGACTGCGCAAGGAGCTCGACGTGCTCCGCGAGCTGTGCATGATCCCGGCGGGCCGGCACGTGGTGATGAACTTCGCCGACCCCAAGGGCGGCCTGTCGGTCCGGGACGTCGAGACAGCGATCGGCACGGGAATCGACGTCCTCCTGCCGCGCTCGGCCGCGGTACCGCCGTCGACGAACACCGGGGTGCCGGTGCTGGCCAGCGGTGGCCGGGACCCGATGGTCAAGGAGCTCCGCCGGCTGGTGTCCCGGTTCGCCGCCACCCCGATCGTGCGGCCGGGCCGCTACCGTGCCAAGCACCGGGCGGCGTCATGAACCTCATGAACCGGCTGGAGGCCGCTCGCGGCCGTACCGCCCCGCCGCCGCCCGTCGTCGCCGCTGCCGCCGATCCCTCGCCGCTGCCGGCCGAACCGGCCGCTCCGCTGCCCGCACCCCGCCCGGTCAAGCCGGTTTCGCGACCTGCTGCGCCGGTGGCCGTGGCTGCTCCCGTCGATGCGTTGGGGCGGTTGAAGGACCGGGTGGCGAAGGCGTTGTTCGAGCGGATGGGTGCTCGGATGAGCGATCCGTCGCTGGCCGAGGAGCAGTTGCGCGCGCTGGTGCTGCGGGAGCTGGACGAGG
>NZ_JBJHAD010000015.1:0-124249 GCF_054050875.1 Blastococcus sp. SYSU DS0541
GGCCGGGGCCCTGCACGGCGCGCGCCGTGCAGCGGTCCTGCTGGTGGACGGTCTCGGCGCCGACCTGGTCCGGGCCCACGCCGACATCGCCCCCACCCTGGCGGCGCTGGCCAGCCCGGCCGGCACCCTCCAGGCGCCCTGCCCCAGCACCACCCCGGTCAGCCTCGCCACCATCGGCACCGGCCTGCCGCCGGGCAGCCACGGCATCCTGGGCTTCGTCACCGAGGTGCCAGGGCAGGGGCGCACCCTCAACCACACGCAGTGGAGCGACGACCCGGACCCGGCCGACTGGCAGGCCCAACCCACCGTCTTCGAGCGGGTCGCCGCCGACGGGGTCGCGGTCACCGCCGTCGGCCCGTGGGCCTACGCGGGCTCGGGGCTCACCGTGGCCGCCTACCGGGGCGCCCGCTACACCGGCGCCGTCGGCCCCGGCGACCTCACCGCGCTCATGCGCTCGGCGCTGGACGCGGGACCCCGGGCGCTGGCGTACGGCTACATGGCCGAGCTGGACCTCACCGGGCACGTCCGGGGCGTCGACTCACCGAGCTGGCGCGCGCAGCTCGCCCTGGTCGACCGGGTCGTCGAGCAGGTGCTGGACGGCCTGCCCGACGACGCGGCGCTGCTGGTCACGGCCGACCACGGGATGCTCGACGTGCCCGCCGCCACCCGCCTGGACCTGGACGACGAGCCGGACCTCGCCGACGGGGTGCGGTTGCTCGCCGGGGAGCCGCGCGCCCGCTACGTGCACACCGAGCCCGGGGCGGAGGCCGACGTGCTGGCCCGGTGGCGGGGCGTCCTCGGCGACCGGGCGTGGGTCGTCGGGCGGGAGGAGGCGATCGCCAGCGGCGTCTTCGGGCCGGTGGAGGAGCCGCTCTCCGCCCGCATCGGCGATGTCGTGGCCCTGGCCCGCGGCAGCTGGGCGCTGGTCACCCCCCGCCTGGAGCCGGGGCCGAGCCGGCTGGCCGCCTACCACGGGTCGCTCACCGCGACGGAGCTGGCGATCCCGCTGCTCGTCGCCCGGGGGCGCGCCCTGTCCTGACCGGCCCGATCAGCCCGGCGACAGCGCCAGGTGGTGCCAGCTGCGCACCCGGCCGGCCGAGGTGGCCTGGCAGGTCAGGTGGACCGCCTCCGCTGACGGCCGGCTCTCCACGGTGACGACGACGGTGCCCGCCGCGCGGCCCAGCGTGACCTCCCACCGCTCCGCGCCCGCGTCGGCCGCATCCCGGGGGACGACGCGGACCGGGTGCAGGTCGTCGACGCCGAGCGCGCCGAGCTCCTCCCGCGCGTAGTGCTGGGCGGCCTGCGCCGGCGCGGCCAGCCCTGCCCGGCCGCGCAGCCACGGCAGCGCGACCTCGTGCCGGCCGTGAGCGGCGACGACGAGGCCGCCGTCGCCGGGCACCTGGCCGTAGTAGAAGCCGTGGGGGAGCACCAGCATGTTCGCCGCGAAGCGGTCGCCCCCGAGGTGGCTGCACTCCCACACGTCGATCGGGCCGGGGGAGGGCAGCGCCCGGGCCAGCGGCCGGCCGCGCAGCGCGCAGCAGGCGTCGTGGCCGCCGTGCGTGCACACCAGGTACGTCGGCCCGGGCGCCGGCTCGCCGACCGATCCGTCCCACGGTGCGGTGAGCAGGTCGGAGTCCGCCGAGCGCACCGACCACCACAGCCCCTCCTGGCCGATCCGGCCGTCGGCGTAGGCCCAGCGCCGCCCGGAGTCGGCCAGCCGGTCCCCGGGTCGGCGGACCAGCAGGACCCGGACGCCCTCGCGCTGCGCGCGCTCGCTGAGCAGCCGGGCCACCCGCGCGTCGAACCGCGACTGCAGCAGCGCCTGGCGCCCCCACGGGCCCGGCTGCTCGATCAGCAGCCAGCGGGACACCGGGGCGGCCGTCGCGACCCCGGAGTCGCCGCGCGCGAGCGCCTGCACCGAGCAGCGGCCCGCGTCCAGACGGCCCAGCGGGCGGGCGGGGACGTCCGTGCGGCAGAAGTCGTCGTCACCCGCCGGGCCGGCTGTGGTCACGCCCCCCACCGGGTCACCCGGGCACCCCGGCGTCGGGCACGGTGGCGATCGACTCGGTCACCAGCCGGCGGGCCAGCGTGAGGCGGTCCTCCGGGTCGAGGCCCGGCAGGTCGCCGACCTTCAGCTCGCCGGCGGCCAGCAGCTCGGTCAGCGCCGGGCGCACCTCGCCCGGGAAGGAGTGCGTGCGCCGCCCGGCCACGAGGGCCACCCGGCCCTCGTCGGCGTCGCGCAGCACGCAGCGCAGGTGCCGGCGAAGCCGCAGCACCGTCGCGGGGCCCAGGGACGCGGCGGCCGCGGACTGCGCCAGCGGCGCGACCGGCTCGGGCCGCACCTGGGCCCAGGTCCGGCTGCGCAGGCGGTCGGCGACCTCGCCGGGGTCCACCCGGCCGAGCCACTCCCGGAGCCCGTCGACCACGGCGGTGACGTCCTCGGCGATCGTGTCGGGGTCGGACAGGTCCACGCCCAGGGGGAGGGAGGTGCGCAGTGCGCGGTCCTCGGCCGCCAGCTCGCGCACCAGGTCCAGCACGGACTCGGCGGCCGCCCAGCGGGTCACGGAGTGGATGCCGACGGTCAGGTGCGCGCTGATCGCGCCCAGGGCCTTGGCCGAGTGCAGGAACCCGCGCGGCAGGTAGAGGGCGTCTCCGGGGCGCAGCACCGCGTCGATCACCGGGGCGCGTTCCGCGGCGGCGGCCACCTCGGCCGCGCGGTCGCTCCACGGCTGGGTGCGCAGGGGGTCGGGCAGCACGGGCTCGTGGATGGTCCAGTGCTTCTCGCCGGCCACCTGCAGCACGAAGACGTCGTGGACGTCGTAGTGCGGGCTGAAACCCTGCGAGGACGGCGGGGTGATGTAGGCGTTGACCTGCGTGGGGTGGCCGAGGTCGGCGGCCAGCTGGTCGGCGAAGGTGATCAGCGGCGGCCAGAGCCGGTGCAGCCCCTGCAGGACGACGGTGCTCCCGTCGGCGAACAGGCGCAGCACCGCGTCGGAGGAGACCTGGTCGGCGATCTCGGCGCCCGCCCCGCCCGAGGTGGTGAACCGCTTGGGGTCGACGACGGCGCCGTCCTTGGCGATCCGGAGGAAGGGCGTGCGCAGACCTCGCCGGGAGAGCAGCTCGTCGACGGCGGGCAGGTCGAGCAGGTCGGTGAAGGAGTTGCCGGTGTCCTCGGCCCGGGTCAGGAGCGGGTGCCGCGCCCAGTGCTCCCGCGCGAACCGCTCGGGTGCCATGTCCGTGCACCGCCGCAGGGCCGGGCGGAGCTGCGGCTCCGCCCGGCCCTGCGCGGTCGGGTTCTCGGTCAGGCCGAACCGTCCGCGCCGCCGTCGGCACCGCCGTCCGCGCCGCCGTCCGCGCCACCGTCGGCACCGCCGTCCGCGCCACCGTCGGCACCGCTGTCCGCACCGCCGTCGGCCCCGCCGTCGTGGCCGCCCGGGGCGCCGGAGGCGCCGTGGTCGGCCGTGCCCGCGCCGCTGTCGGCCGGGCCGTGCGCACCGCCGTCGGCGCCACCGTCGGCCCCGCCGTCCGTGCTGGTCATCTCGTCGTCGAGCGCCATGGGCTCCTCCGCTCTCGTGCGTCCGGACCGCCGTGCGGCGGCCCCGGTCGGTGCAGTACCTCCCGCGTGCTGCCCTGACACCTGCGCTCCGACCAGCGGTTCTGCCCGGGACCACGGGGGTCGGGCGCCCGGACGCCGGCCCTCGACCCGAATGTGACGATCCGGTCACGGCTTCGGGGTGGAGGTGGGCGCCCGGGCCGCCGGCGGGCATCCCCAGGAGGTCGGCGTGGAGCACACCGCGCCTGCACCGTGAACTGCACGACGACCGGAGGAGTGAGCTCGTGACCGAGAGTCGTACGCGAACCGACACCACGTTCGAGGACAACGTCATCCGCCAGGAGACGGTCGACCGGCCGGCCGAGGGGGCGACCGCGACGGCGCCGGTGACGGGTCCCGCCGTCTCCGCGCCGCCCCGACGCGACCGGGTCCGGTGGGGCCCGGTGTGGGCCGGTCTGATCGTCGCCGTCCCGACGTTCCTGCTGCTGCAACTGGCCACGCTGGCCCTGGGCTGGTGGGACATCGGCCCCGGGGCGACCGGTAACAACGCCGACTGGATCAGCGGGGTCAACGGGCTGATCGCCCTGTTCCTCGGCGGGCTCACCGCCGGCGCCAGCGCGATCTGGCGCGGCCTCAGCGACGGGCTGCTGCACGGCATCCTGGTCTGGGCGCTGACGGTGGTCGCCATCGTCTTCCTGACCCTCTTCGGTGGCGGCGCCCTGCTGGGCTCGCTGGCCGGCGTCGTGACCGACGTGACCAACATCCAGCAGGCGAACCTGCCCGACGTCGCGGCCGGCCAGGCGACGGACGTGGCCACGTCGGCCGCCAGCTGGGCGGTGCTGGGCCTGGGGCTCGGGATCGCGGCCTCCGCGCTGGGCGGCGTGCTGGGCGCCAAGATGTGGCCGAGCCGCAAGGACGCCGAGCGCCAGCGGGTCGCGGCCGGCTGACGCCCACCCGCACCGCTATCGTCGACCCCGGATCGAACGCATGTTCGATCCGGGGTCGACGTGCGGAAGGGGACGGCGTGGGGCGGGGTGGCGGTCGTGCGGCGGGCTGCACCGTGCTGCACGTCGACATGGACGCCTTCTTCGCCAGCGTCGAGGTGCGCCGCCGGCCGGAGCTCGCCGGCACCCCCGTCATCGTCGGTGGCGCCGGCAACCGCGGCGTAGTCACCTCGGCCACCTACGAGGCCCGCAGGTACGGCGTGCACGCGGCCATGCCCACCGCGCGAGCACTGCGGCTGTGCCCGACGGCGACGGTCCTGCCGGGGGACATGGCGCTCTACGCCGAGGTGTCCCGGGCGGTCATGGCGCTGTTCCGGTCGGTCACCCCGCTGGTCGAGCCGCTGAGCATGGACGAGGCGTTCCTCGACGTCTCCGGCGCCGGCCGCCGGCTGGGCGACGCCGCGGAGATCGGCGAGTACCTCCGGGCCCGGGTCTTCGACGAGCAGGGCATCACCTGCTCGGTCGGCGTGGCCGGCACCAAGTTCGTGGCGAAGCTGGCCTCCACGCACGCCAAACCCGACGGGCTGCTCGTCGTCCGGCCGCCGGAGGTCATGGGCTTCCTCCACCCGCTGCCGGTCGGTGCGCTGTGGGGGGTGGGGCCGAAGACGGAGGAGACCCTCCTGCGGCTGGGGCTGCGCACCGTGGGCGACCTGGCCCACGTGCCGGCGAAGACGCTCCAGCGGGCGCTGGGGGTGGCGGCGGGCACCCACCTGCACGAGCTCTCCTGGGGCCGCGACCCCCGGCGGGTCGTCCCCGACGAGCCCGAGCGCTCCACCGGCGCGGAGGAGACCTTCGCCACCGACGTCGACGACCCGCGCGTGGTCCACCGGGAGCTGCTGCGCCTGGCGGAGCGGACGGCCGGCCGGCTGCGCTCGATCGGCTGCCTGGCCCGCACGGTGAGCATCAAGGTCCGCTTCGCCGACTTCACCACGATCACCCGCAGCCGCACCCTCGGAGCGCCCACCGACGTGGGGCAGGAGCTCTACGACACGGCCCGCGTGCTCTACGACGCCCTGGGGCTGGACCGGACCCGCATCCGGCTGGTCGGCGTCCGGGCCGAACGCCTCGTCGAGGCCGGTTCGGCCCCCCGGCAGCTCGAACTGGGGGCCCGCGAGCACGGTCGCCGGGAGGCGGAGCTGGCCGCCGACCGCGCCGCCCGGCGTTTCGGTGCCGGCGCGGTGCGCCCGGCCACGCTCCTGGGTTCCTCGGGCAGGGTCGGGCGGCCGGGCCGCTGACCTGCCCGGACGCGCCGGGGGACCCACCCGGAGGAGTGATCGGCCGACGCGCTCGGCGGCTCGCCGTGGCGTCGCCTTTCGCCGCGTGCAATCGGCTCGTATCCTCGAAGACACCGTCGGCGGGAGCCTCCGACGGAACTGGCTCCGCCCATTTGGAGGTCGACGTGCCGCTCTCCGAGCACGAGCAGCGTCTGCTGGAGCAGATCGAGCGCGCCCTCGTCGATGACGATCCGAAGTTCGCATCCTCGGTCCGCACCGGCGATCGCCGTCAGAAGGCTCGCCGCAGACTGCAACTCGGCGGGTTGCTGGTCCTGGTCGGCCTCGCCGTCCTGGTGGCCGGCGCCGTCGCCGAATCCGTTCCGCTGGGGGTCCTCGGGTTCCTGGTGGCCTTCGGTGGCGCCGCCCTCGGGGTGCTGCACTACCGCGCGGCCACCGGTGCCGTCGAGGCCACCGGTCCCGCCGGGTCGCGCGGCTCGACCGCGGCCGGCCGCGGCGGCCGGAAGGGCAAGCAGCCGATGAAGAACCGGCTCGAGGAACGTTTCCGCCGCCGCTACGACCAGTAGCCCCACGCACCCGCCCGGCCGCCGTCCCGCCCGGACGGCGGCCGGGCGCGTCCCGGGCGGCCACGGCAGAGGCCCTGGGTCCCGGCGCCGCTAGGACCAGGAGCCCTCGCGCACCGACCCGCCGGCCGCTCTCCGCCCGGCACGGTCGAACCCGTCCCGGGTCCACCGCGCGACCCGCGCCCGCGTGCCGGCGACGAGCGAGGCCGGCCACAGGAGCGCGCGCAGCCGCACCGTCCGGGGGCGGGACGCGAGGAGCCCCCGGCGGGCCGTCCGCAGCGCCGTCCGCAGCTCCGCGGGCGGCGGTGCGCTGCCCGGACGCCCGTAGCTGGCCGCCTCCTCCGCCTGCGCCAGCCGGCGCACCGCCGCCACCGACGACTCCGCCGCCGGGCCACCCGGCCCACGGCTGACCGCCCGCACGAGGGCCTCGGCCACCCGGCGCGGTGTCCACGACGGCTGCAGGTGCACGCCGAGGTCCGTGGCGGTGGCGCACAGCTCCGCCCAGGAGCCGGTGGCGGCGTCCCCCGCCAGCCGGCGGCGGCGCTGCAGCGTGCGCACCACGGCCGGCGCGGCCACCGCGGCCGCGCCGAGCGCCAGCAGCCCGGCGCTGACCAGCAGCGGGCCCCGGTCGGTCGCGGTCCCCGCCGACGGGGTGGCCTGGGGCACCGCCTCCGGCAGCCGGTCCGTCCGGGGGAGCGCCGGCGGCGGCGTCGTCGGCGCCGCGGGGACGGCGGGTGCGGCGTCGACCCGCTCCTCGGCCGCGGTCCGCGGCGACCAGGGGAGCTCGACCTGGCGGTCGGCGGCCAGCGGCGTGGGGTCGAAGGGCACCCAGCCCACCCCCTGGAAGTACACCTCCACCCAGGCGTGCGCGTCGTCGCTGGTGACCAGCCGGGTCCCGTCGGGCTGGACCTCGCCCGGCGTGTACCCCAGCGCGACCCGGGCGGGGAGACCGGTCTGCCGGACCAGCACGGCCATGGCGCCGGCGTACTGCTCGCAGTAGCCGCGCTTGAGCCGCAGGAAGTCCACCAGGTCGTCGCCGCTCGTGCCCGGAGCGGTGGAGAGGCTGTAGACGAAGCCGTTGGCTCGGTCGGTGAGGTACCGCTGGATGCGCAGCACCTGCTCGTAGGGCGTCGACGCGCCGGCGGTCAGCCCGGCGGTGAGCTCGGCGATGGCGGGGTCGAGCTCGGGCAGCACGCCGAAGCGCTCCTGCACCGGATCGTCCGCCGGCAGGGGAAGGGCGCCGGAGAGGAGCTCCTCGGAGGGGCGCGGCTCCACCGCGGTCACCCGGTAGGCCAGCCCGGCGCTGGTGACGCCGCGGCCGAACACCGTCCCGGTCGCGTCGTCGAAGCGCCAGGCGGCCTCCTCGCCGGCCACGCGGATCGACAGCGGGGAGGTCGGCACCGGGAGGAACCGGTCGTCGTGCTCCAGGACCTGCACCTCGGCGGACACCTGCCGCGTCGGCTGGCCGTCGGGCAGCGGCGCCAGGAAGCCGTCGTCGGCCACCGAGGTCTCGCCGTCGAGATTGCTCAGCGACCACCCCGTCGCCGGCTCGTACTCGTCGAGCGCGACGGCGCGCAGGTAGCCGGGGTCCTCGACCGAGCTGCCCAGGCGGAGCAGCGGGACGGGCTCGGGCAGGGTCAGCTGCCCGCGCAGCTCCGCCGCCGGGTCGAGCGAGGTGCCCGTGGCCGACCCCGTCCCACCGCCGAGCCCGGTGGCGAACGAGCCCTCGGGCAGGGTGGGCACCGCGGTGCCGACGACGGCCCCGGCCGCCACCGCGACCACGCCGATGCGCACGGCCGTCCCCGCGCCGCCCGCGGAGCCCTGCAGCATCCGGCGCTGGTCGGCCCACAGCAGGACGGCGAACCCGGCCGCCGGCCCGACCAGCGCGACCAGCCCGATGCCGCCGGTCACCGTGGCCACGGGCACGCACACGAGGGGGAGCAGGGCCGCACCCGCGACCGCCGCCTGCCGGCCGGTGACCGCCAGCAGGTCGACGACGACGGCGACGAGCCCCACGAAGAGGGTGGTGAGCGCGAGCAGACCGGTCAGCGGGAGGGCGGGGGTGGCCTGCTCGCGGATCTCCGCCGTGCCGGCGGTGAAGACCTCCCCGAGCCGGGTCAGCGTCGCCGGCGTGGGGACCAGGCCGGCCAGCGCGGTGTCGGGCACGAAGACCGCCGCCAGCACGCAGGCGACGAGGGCCAGCTGACCGACCGGCACCGCCAGCGCGCCCAGCAGCCCGAGCGGCCGGTCGCCGGTGAGCCGGGCCACCGCGGCGCGCAGGGCCAGGCCACCGGCGAGGACGGCGACGACGACGGTCACCACCGGGGGCACCCACGCTCGGCTGGTGAACACGGGGGAGAGCGCCAGGGCGCCGAGGAGGGTGGCCGCCGCGGCGGCGACCGGGGTCCGGACGTCGGCGCCGTTCATGCCGGCGCCCCCGCCGGCGTCCCGGTGAGCGCGGCCCACACCTCGCCGACGTCCTGACCGGCCGACGCGGTGGCGACCCGCCAGCCCGCCGCGGCGAGGACGGTGGCCGCCTGCTCGCGCTGCGCCGAGAGGGTGGCCGGCGCGGTACCGGTCGTGCCCCGCCGGCCGCGGCCGGGGTCGCCCCACGTCGCGACGTCGAGCAGCACGGCGAGCCCGGGCACCGGCCCCTGGCGCAGCCGGGAGAGGTCGGCGACGTCGTCGGGCCCGACCGCACCGAGCAGGCAGACCAGGGGCCCGTCGCCGGCGGCGCGGCACGCCGCCGAGACGGGGTCGGCCAGGCTGCTCGCGCGCGAGGGCCCCAGCACGGCCAGCCGGTCCAGGAGGTCCTCGGCGCCGAGGACGGCGCCGCCGGGCTCGGGCGCCAGCTCCCCGGCGCCGGTCAGCACCCGCAGCCGCGCCCCCCGCTGGGCGAGGGCCACCCCGATGCTGGCCGCGGCCTCGACCAGCCACTCGAAGCTGTCGGCGGGCGGCGAGTCGTCACCCGGGGGCCCGGCGATCCGGCGGGTGGCGTCCCAGCTGGGCGCCACCAGGTGCGCGCGGGCCCGGGTGTCCAGCAGCAGCGTGCCCTGCGCGCGCCAGGGGTGCTCCTCCAGCCGGACCATCAGCTCGCCGGTGCGCGCGCTGGCCCGCCAGTGCACCTTGCGCATGTCGTCGCCGCGCCGGTACTCGCGCACGCTGACGTCGTCCTCCCCGTGGACGGCGAACGCGCGGTGGGCGCCGTCGCCCCCGCCGCTGCCGCCGCCGGGGCCACCGCGTCCCAGGGGGCGCACCCGGGGCACCACGACCAGCGGGGCGGTGTCCGAACCCACCGCGGTGCGCTCGACCAGGCCGAAGGGATCGAGGACCCGCAGCCGCAGCGGCCCGAGCTGGTAGCGGCCGCGGTGCCGGCCGACGAGCCCGTACCGCACGGTGGTCGCGGCGCCGGGGGCCAGGCCCGACACGGTGAACCGGTGCGGGCGGCCCAGCGTCGGGGGCAGCTGCTCGGACAGCAGCCACAGCCCGCCGCGGCGGGCGTCGACGTTCTCCAGCCGCAGCTCGGCGTGGGCCCGCGCGCCGCGCGGCACCCGCTGCGGCGTGACGCTGCGCCGGGTGGTCACCCGGAACCGCCCCCGCGCCACGGTGACGGCGGCGAGCAGGGGGAGGGCCAGGACGAAGGCGGCCAGCTGGACGAGCGCCCGCTCGCCGAGGAGGGCACCCACCAGGCCCAGGCCGACGCCGCCGGCGAGGAGCGATCGGCCGCGGGACGTGAGGGCGCCCAGCGCCCGGAAGGGACCGCCGGGCACGCTCAGCGCCCGCGGGGGACCGGTACGGAGGCCACCAGGGAGGCCACCACCTGCTCGGCGCTGCGCCGGGCGACCACCGCCTCGCCCCCGAGCAGCAGCCGGTGGGCGAGCACGGGCACAGCGAGCGCCTGCACGTCGTCGGGCAGCACGTGCTCGCGGCCATCGAGGGCAGCGGAGGCGCGGGCGGCACGCAGCAGCTGCAGGCCGGCGCGGGGCGAGGCGCCCAGCCGCAGCTCCGGTGAGCGGCGGGTGGCCTCGACCAGCGCCACGACGTAGCGGCGGACGGCCTCGGCGACGTGGACCCGGCCCACGGCGGTGACGAGGGACCGGACGAGGGCGGCGTCGGCCACCGGGCGCAGGGCGTTCAGCGGGTCGGCGGTGGAGCGGTCGTCCAGCATCGCGAGCTCCGCGGCCGGGTCGGGGTACCCCATCGAGACCCGGGCGGTGAAGCGGTCGCGCTGGGCCTCGGGCAGCGGGTAGGTGCCCTCCATCTCCAGCGGGTTCTGCGTGGCCATGACCAGGAAGGGCCGCGCCAGCTCGTAGCTGACGCCGTCGACGGTGACCTGCCGCTCCTCCATGCACTCCAGCAACGCCGACTGGGTCTTGGGGGAGGCCCGGTTGATCTCGTCGGCGACGACGACGTTGGCGAAGATCGCGCCGGGCTTGAACTCGAAGGCCCGGGTCTCCTGGTCGTAGACCGCCACGCCCGTCACGTCGCTGGGGAGCAGGTCGGGCGTGAACTGGATGCGCCGCACGCTCGCGTCGATCGAGCCGGCCAGCGCCTTGGCCAGCGTCGTCTTGCCGACCCCGGGCACGTCCTCGATCAGCAGGTGCCCCTCGGCCAGCAGCACCACCAGCGCCAGCCGGACGACGTGGTCCTTGCCCTGCACGACCCGGCCGATCGCGGCCGCGATGCGTGCGCACTCCGCTGCGACGTCGACCGACGCGTCGGCCGTCCCGTCGGCGGACCGTGTCGCCTCCGTCACCGCTCCACCGTACGTGCCGGGCGACGCCCCGTCCCGGTCGCTGATCACGCTGCCCGCGCACCAAAGACGGGAGGTCGGGCCGCCGGTGGGGCCGGCGGGTCACGACACGGCCTCAGGTGGTGTCCAGTGGGGGCTGGTGGGTTACTGTGTCGGCCGGTGGGGAGGCAGGGTTTCGCCAAGGGACCTGCAGAGCCATGGGAGGACCGATGCGGGAGGTGATCCGGTGTTCGTCGGCAGCTACCAGTTGCGGCTCGACGAGAAGGGCCGGCTCGCGCTCCCCGTCCGCTTCCGCGACCAGGTGGCCGACGGCATGGTGATCAAGAAGGGCCAGGACCGCTGCATCTACGGGCTGACCATGGCCCGGGTCGCCGAGCAGAGCGCCGCGATGGCCGCCATGGCGCCCTCCGACACGGCCGCCGCCCGCATGCGGGCGCGCATGAGCTTCGGCTCGATGGTCGAGCTGGAGCCGGACAAGACCGGCCGCATCACCATCCCCGCGAGCCTGCGGGAGTACGCCCACCTGGACCGCGACGTGGTCGTGGTGGGCGTCGACACCCGTTTCGAGATCTGGGACTCCGCGACCTGGGACGCCTACGTGGCCGAGCAGGAAGCCGCCTTCGCCGACATGGAGAGCGAGGGGATGCCGACGCTGTCGTGATCCCGGGAACGCCCCACCCGCCCCCACCGGCCTCCGCGCCACGCCGAACGAGCCGCCTTCCCCGCGGCTCGACCGGCCCGGGCCCCAGCCGCCTTCCCCGCGGCTCGGTCCCGACGACGGAGGACCGCACGGATCAGCGGAGGGGCCTCCCGCCGGCGGGGGTGACCCACCGGCCCCGCGGGAACCCACCTGACGCTCTTCCCCGACGCCAGGCGGAGCCGCGGGGCCGGACACCCCCGGGATCCCACGTCCCGCCGCCCCACCCCGCTCCACCGGCCCCACCGCGCCCCACCCCGGGCACCGCGACCCACCCACCCCCTGCGCCCCACCCGCCCGAGCCCGCACGCCCCCGGTGCCGCGTCCCCCCGCGGCCCGGCACGGCACGGCACCATCGCGAGAGCCGCCAGGACCAGTCGAGAGGCAGCAGACGATGAGCAGCACCGGACCTGCCGCGGCCCCCGGGCCGTCGCAGCCCCCGGTGCACGTCCCGGTGCTGCTGGACCGGGTCGTCGAGCTGCTCGGGCCGGCCTGCGCCGCAGAGGGCGCGGTCATGGTCGACGCCACGCTGGGCCTCGCCGGCCACACCCTGGCCATGCTGGAGGCGCACCCCGGCCTGCGCGTCGTGGGGCTGGACCGCGACCCGGACGCGCGCGCCGAGGCGACCCGCCGGATCGAGGCCGCCGGTCACGCCGGGCGGGTGACGGTGGTACCCGCGGTGTTCGACGAGCTCCCCGAGGTGCTCGACCGGCTGGGCATCGACGAGGTCCAGGGCGTGCTGTTCGACCTGGGCGTCTCCTCGCTGCAGCTCGACCGCCCCGACCGGGGGTTCAGCTACTCGGTCGACGCCCCGCTGGACATGCGGATGGACCCGGGCGCGCCCCGGACCGCCGCCGACGTCGTCAACACCTACCCGCCCCGCGAGCTGGCGCGGGTGCTGCGCGTCTACGGCGAGGAGCGGTTCGCCTCCCGCATCGCCGCCGCCATCGACCGGGAGCGGGCCCGCGAGCCGTTCTCCGGCACGGCGCGGCTGGCCGAGCTCGTCCGCGAGTCCATCCCCGCCGCCACCCGGAGGACCGGTGGCCACCCCGCGAAGCGGACCTTCCAGGCGCTGCGCATCGAGGTCAACGACGAGCTCGGGGCGCTGGAGCGCGCCCTCCCCGCGGCGATCGAGGCCCTCGCCGTCGGCGGGCGCGTCGCCGTCATCACCTTCCACTCCTTGGAGGACCGGATCGTGAAGCAGACCCTGGCCGCGGGAGCGGCGGACCGCACCCCGCCGGACCTGCCGGTGCCCCTGCCCGAGCACGGTCCGGTGCTGCGGCTGCTCACCCGCGGCGGCGAGGCCCCCGGCGCCGCGGAGACGGCCGGCAACCCCCGCGCGGCGTCGGCCCGTGTCCGGGCCGCCGAGCGCATCCGGCGGGCGGCGTGACGCGCGCCGCGGCCGTGCGCCCGGCCCCCTCGCGCGCCACGCCCTCCCGCCACGCGACCACCCGGGCCACCGGCCCGGCGCCCCGCACCTCCCCGTCCGGCGCGCGCGGCACCGGCCGGGCGACGCCGCGGCCCGAGCTGCGCCTGGTCCCCACCGGTGCCGCCGCGCGGCCGCGCCGGCAGACCCGTGGGGCCGAGCGCTCCCGCAAGGCGCCGTTCGTCGTCCTGGTCGTGGCGCTCCTGGCGCTGACCACGCTCGGGCTCCTGGTGCTGAACACCGCCATCGCGGTGGACTCCCTCAAGGCGTCCCAGCTGCGCGCCGACAACGCCGCGCGGGCCCAGGAGGTGCAGCGCCTCGAGCAGCTCGTCGTCGCCGGTGACACCCCGGCCGACGTCGCGCGGGCCGCCGAGGCCGCGGGGCTCGTCCCGGCCGGCGTCGCCGGCTACCTGGTGCTCGGCGGCGACGGGTCGACGACGATGCGCGGCACCCCCGAGCCCGCACCCGCGCCGGAGCCCGCACCCGCACCGGAGCCCGCGCCCGCAGCCGCGCCCGAGCCGGGCCCCGCCGCCGAGCCCGCCCCCGCGGGCGGGAACTGACCCGTGCCGAGCAGCGTCCGCGGTCCCGGCGCCCGCACCCCGCGCCCGACGGCGACCGGACGGGGGGACAGCGGGCCGTTCGTCTCCCGCCGTGCCCCCGGGACCCGCCGCAGCAGCGGGGCCGGGCTGTCGGTCGAGCAGCGCGGCCGCCGCAACCGGTGGGGGTTGATCGTCCTCGTCAGCCTTCTCGTGCTCGTCGTCGGGCGGCTCGTGGTGCTGCAGGGCATCGACGGCGCCGCGTACGCCAGCGCGGCGGAGCAGGACCGGCTGCGCACCATCCCGCTGGCGGCGATCCGCGGGCAGATCCTCGACCGCGACGGCAACCCGCTGGCCTACACGGTCGACGCGTCGCGGGTGGTCGCCGACCCGACGATGGTCCGCGACCCGGCCCGCACGGCCCTCGCCCTCACCACCCTCCTCGACGTCCCCGTGCCCGAGCTCACCCGGAAGCTCTCCCAGGACAGCCGCTACGAGGTGCTGGCCACCCAGGTGGTGCCGGAGACGGCCGACGCGGTCGACGGGCTCGAGCTCGCGGGGGTCTACCTCCGGGACGACCCGGTGCGGCTCTACCCGGTCGGCGCGGTGGGCGGCCAGGTCGTCGGCTTCGTGGGCAGGGAGGGCACCGGGCTGGCCGGCATCGAGCAGACCTTCGAGGAGGAGCTGTCGGGCACGGCGGGCCAGCGGACCGTCGAGGTGGGCAGCGGCGGCCACCCGATCCCCTCGGGCATCGACGAGGTCACCGAGGCCGTCGCCGGCCGCGACGTCACCCTCACCCTCGACGAGGACCTGCAGTTCGTCACCGAGGAGCGGCTGGCGGAGGCGTGCGCCGACGGCGCCACCACCCGGGCCTCGGCGGTGGTCCTCGAGGTGGCCACCGGGCGCGTCGCCGCCATGGGGTCGTGCCCGGGCTACGACCCCGGCAGCTACTCCACGACCGACCCCGAGCGGCTGGGTAACCCCGTGGTGTCCGACGTCTTCGAGCCGGGCTCGGTCATGAAGGCGGTGACCCTGGCCGCCGCGGTCGAGGAGGGGTACGCCACCCCGGACCGGGTGATGACGGTCGACGGGCACATCCAGGCCGGCGACCGGGTCGTCACCGACGCGCACGACCACGACCCGGTCGACTGGACGGTCACCGGCATCCTCGCCAAGTCCAGCAACGTGGGGACGATCATGCTGGCCCGGGAGGTCGGCGACGAGAAGCTCGAGGAGTACCTGCGGGCCTTCGGCATCGGGGAGAAGACCGGCATCGAGCTGCCGGGCGAGAGCCGCGGCATCCTCCAGGACTCGGCGGAGTGGAGCGAGGTGCGCGCGGCCAACGTCGCCATCGGGCAGGGCGTCTCGGTCACCACCCTGCAGATGGCGTCGGTCTACCAGGCGATCGCCAACGGGGGAGTGCGGGTGGAGCCCCGCATCGTGTCGTCGGTGACCGGCGCGGACGGCCGCCCCGAGGAGACCCCCGAGCCCGCCCGCACCCGGGTGGTCAGCGAGTCCACCGCCGAGCAGATGGCCTACATGCTCGAGGCCGTGGTCGGCAAGGGCGGCACCGCCCCGCTGGCCCAGATCGAGGGCTTCCGCGTCGCCGGCAAGACCGGCACCGCGCAGCGCGCCAACCCGGAGTGCAACTGCTACGCCGGCGGCGGCTACGTGACCACCTTCGTCGGGTTCGCCCCGGCGGACGACCCGCAGTACGTCGTCGCCGTCGACCTGGAGCGGCCCACCAGCTCCGCCGAGGGCGGGCAGGTCGCCGCGCCGGTGTTCGCCGACGTCATGCGGGCGGCGCTCATGGCCGACGGCGTCGTGCCCTCCGGTACCGCGCGCCCCGAGTTCGTCCTCACCGGCGCCCCCTGAGCGAGAACCCCTCCTGCCCCGCCGCTCGCGTGTGCGGCGGGGCCCCGCCGCGGCGCCTGGGCGCGGTGACGTCGTGCGGACATCCACCGCCGGTAGATTGGAGCCCCGTGACCCCGACCGACCCCGGGACGGCCCCGCGGCCGACGGGGAACCGCCCGCTGCCCCTCGCCGAGCTTGCCGACCTCATCGGCCCGGCCGAGGGCCCCGGCACCGACGTCGCCGTCTCCGGGGTCACCCTCGCCTCCGGTGAGGTGGGGCCGGGCTTCCTGTACGCCGCCCTCCCCGGCGCCCGGACCCACGGCGTCCGCTTCGCCGCCGACGCGGCGGCCCGCGGGGCGGTCGCCCTGCTGACCGACCCCACCGGCCGGGCCGACGCGCTGGCCACGGGGCTGCCGGTCTGCGTCGTCGAGGAGCCCCGGCAGGTGCTCGGGGCGGTCGCCGACCGCGTCTACGGGGAGCCGAGCCGCCGGCTCACCGTCCTGGGCATCACCGGCACCAACGGCAAGACGACGACGAGCTACCTGGTCGAGGCCGGGCTGGCCGCCGCCGGCCGCAGCACCGGCCTGATCGGCACGGTCCAGACCCGCACCCGCGCCGCGGACGGCACCGTCACCGCCCTGCCCAGCGTCCGCACCACCCCGGAGGCGCCCGCGCTGCACGCGCTGCTCGCGGGCATGGCCGACGCCGGGGTCGGTGCCGTCGTCATGGAGGTCTCCAGCCACGCCCTGGTGATGGGCCGGGTGGGCGGCGTGCGCTTCGCCGCGGCCGGCTTCACCAACCTGGGCCGGGACCACCTGGACTTCCACCGCGACATGGAGGACTACTTCCAGGCCAAGGCGCTGCTCTTCGACGGCCGCGCCGCAGTCGAGGTCGTCGACGTCGACGACGCGCACGGCCGCCGGCTCGCCGGGCGGCCCGGCCGCCCCCGCCCGGTCACCGTCGCCGGCAGCGAGGGTGCGGCGGCCGACTGGACCGTCTCGGACGTCGCGACGGCGCCCGGTGGCGGCTCGACCTTCACGCTGCACGGGCCGGGCGGGCGCACCTGGCCGGCGCGCGTCCGGCTGCCCGGGCGGTTCAACGTGGCCAACGCCGTCCTGGCCGTGGCGCTGCTGGACGCCGTCGGCGTCGCCGTCGAGGACGCCGTCGCCGGCCTGGCCGAGACCGTCGTCCCGGGGCGCATGGAGCCCGTGGACACGGGGCAGCCGTTCGTCGCCGTCGTCGACTACGCGCACACCCCCGACGCCGTGCGGACGGCGCTCGCCGCCCTGCGCGAGGCCACCCCCGGACGGCTGATCACCGTCCTCGGGTGCGGCGGCGACCGGGACCCCGGCAAGCGCCCCGAGATGGGCCGGGTGGCCGCCGAGGGCAGCGACGTGCTCGTCGTCACCGACGACAACCCCCGCTCCGAGGACCCCGCCGCCATCCGGGCCGCGGTGCTCGCCGGCGCCCGGGACGTGCCGGGAGACCGGCGTGCGGAGGTGCTGGAGGTCGGGGACCGCCGCGCCGCGCTGACCGCCGCCGTGGAGCTCGCCCGCGCCGGGGACACCCTCCTGGTGGCCGGCAAGGGCCACGAGACGGGCCAGGAGGTGGCCGGCACGGTGCACCCCTTCGACGACCGGGCGCAGCTGCGCGAGGTGCTCGCCGCGTCGGGGACACGGGCATGATCCGCCTGTCGCTGACCGAGGTCGCCGCGCTGGCCGGGGGTCGGCTCGCCGGCGCGCCCGAGGGCGCGGTCACCGGGAAGGTCACCCTCGACTCGCGGGCGGTCGCCGCCGGGGACCTCTTCGTCGCCGTGGCGGGGGAGCGGGTCGACGGCCACGACTTCCTCGGGGCGGCAGCGGGCGCCGGCGCGGTGGCCGCGCTGGCCACCCGACCCGACCCGGCGCTGCCGTGCGTCGTCGTCGACGACCCGGTGGCCGCGCTGGGCCGGCTGGCCGCCGGGGTCCACGCGCGGCTGACCGCCGCGGGCGTGCGCACCCTGGCGATCACCGGCTCCTCGGGCAAGACCTCGACCAAGGACCTCCTGGGGCAGGTGCTCGCCGCGCACGGGCCCACGGTCAGCCCGCCGGGTTCCTACAACAACGACATCGGCCTGCCGCTGACCGTGCTCTCCGCCGACGCCGGCACCCGGTTCCTCGTCCTGGAGATGGGCGCCCGCGGGCCGGGGCACATCGCCCGCCTGTGCCGGGTGGCCCGCCCCGAGGTCGGCGTCGTCCTCAACGTCGGCTCGGCCCACCTGGGCGAGTTCGGCAGCGCCGACGGCATCGCCCGGGCCAAGGGCGAGCTCGTGGAGGCGCTGCCCGCCGACGGCACCGCCGTGCTCAACGCCGACGACGCCCGGGTGCTGGGCATGGCCGGCCGCACGGGCGCCCGGGTGCTCACCACGGGGCGCTCGGAGCAGGCCGCCGTCCGGGCCGTCGACGTCGCGATGGACGAGGCTGCCCGCGCGCGCTTCACCCTCGTCGCCGGCGGTGAGCGCCACCCGGTGGCGCTGCGGGTCGTCGGCGAGCACCAGGTGGCCAACGCGCTGTCGGCCGCCGGCGCCGCGCTGGCGGTGGGCCTGGGCGCGGGCGCCGTCGCCGCGGCGCTCTCGGAGGCCGAGCCCCGCAGCCGCTGGCGCATGGAGATCGACCGGCGCGCCGACGGGGTGACCGTCGTCAACGACGCCTACAACGCCAACCCCGAGTCGATGCGGGCCGCGCTCGCCGCGCTCGCCGGGCTGGCCGGGACCCGGCGCATCGCCGTGCTCGGCGGCATGGCCGAGCTCGGCCCCGACGCCGCCGCGGAGCACGAGCGGCTGGGCCGCGACGCGGTCGCCGCCGGGGTCGACCTGGTCGTGGCCGTCGGCGCGGATGCGGTAGGCATAGCGGGAGGTGCGACCGCCGCGGGGCGGGGCGCAGGAGAGGAGTCGGTGCACGTGCCGGACCGGGCCGCTGCCCTTGCGCTGCTGTCGGAGGTGCTGCGACCGGGTGACGTCGTCCTCGTGAAGGCCAGCCGGGCCCACGGCCTGGAGCTCCTCGCGGCCGACCTGCTGGGCGGTGCCGCGCAGTGAGGAGCGTCCTGATCGCCGCGGCGGTCGGCCTGATCGTCTCGATCCTCCTCACCCCGCTGGCCATCCGCGCGTTCCGCCGGCAGGGCCTGGGCCAGGAGATCCGCGACGACGGCCCCGAGAGCCACCTCTCGAAGAAGGGCACGCCCACGATGGGCGGCACCGTCATCGTCGGCGCCACCGTGCTCGGCTACCTGGCCGCGCACCTGGTGTTCGTCGGCGAGTCCGGGTGGGGGTTCAGCGCCACCGGCCTGCTGCTGCTGTTCCTCATGGTCGGCATGGGCACGGTCGGCTTCCTCGACGACTACCTCAAGATCCGGCACCGCCGCAGCCTGGGCCTGAACAAGACCGCGAAGCTGGTCGGCCAGCTCGTCGTCGGCGTCACCTTCGCCGTCCTGGCGATCAACTTCCCGAACGCCGACGGCGTGGAGCCCGCCTCCACCGTCGTCTCCTACGTCCGCGACATCGCGCCGATGACCCTCGGCCCGATCGCGTTCGTGATCCTCGCCTACCTGTTCATCGCCGGGTTCTCCAACGCGGTGAACCTCACCGACGGCCTGGACGGGCTGGCCGCCGGTGCGTCGGCGATGGTGCTCGCCTCCTACATCGTCATCTCGTTCTGGCAGTTCACCCACGACTGCGCCAACGAGCTGATCGAGGGCTGCTACACCGTCCGCGACCCGCTCGACGTCACCCTCGTGGCCGCGGCGGGCATGGGCGCGTGCCTGGGCTTCCTGTGGTGGAACACCAGCCCGGCGCGGATCTTCATGGGCGACACCGGCTCGCTCGCGCTCGGCGGCCTGCTCTCGGGTCTGGCGATCGTGACCCGCACCGAGCTGCTGCTGGTGGTCCTGGGCGGCCTGTTCGTGGCGGTGACGCTGTCGGTGATCATCCAGGTGGCGTTCTTCCGCGCGACCCGCCGCCGGGTGTTCCGCATGGCGCCGCTGCACCACCACTTCGAGCTCGCCGGCTGGACGGAGAACACCGTCATCGTGCGGTTCTGGCTGGTCACCGGGATGGCGGTGGCGTTCGGTCTCGGCCTGTTCTACGCCGACTGGCTCAGCTTCGTGGGCCTGTGAGCGCCCCCTCCTCGCCCGTCGCCGGCCGCACCGTCCTCGTCGCCGGGCTCGGGATCTCCGGGGCGGCCGCCGCCCGGGTGCTGCTGGCCTCCGGCGCCCGGGTCCTGCTCGCCGACGCCGCCCGGCCGGGGGCGGTCGACGAGCTCACCGGCGCGGGGGCGGAGTGGCTCGGGGCCACCGAGACGCTGCCCGAGGGCGTCGACCTCGTCGTCACCTCCCCGGGCTGGCGCCCCGACGAGCCGCTGCTGGTCGACGCCGCGGCCCGCGGGGTGGAGGTGGTCGGCGAGCCCGAGCTGGCGTGGCGGCTGCGCATCCCCGGCCCGGACGGCGTCCCCGCACCCTGGCTGGCGGTCACGGGGACCAACGGCAAGACGACGACGGTCACGATGCTCGAGGCCATCCTGCGGGCGGCCGGCCGCCGCGCGGTCGCCGCCGGCAACGTCGGCCGGCCCCTCGTCGAGGTGGTCACCGCCCGGGAGGAGGACGGCACGCCGTCCTACGACGTCGTCGCCGTCGAGCTCTCCAGCTTCCAGCTGCACTGGTCCTCCTCGCTCGCGCCGGCGGCCGCGGCGGTGCTGAACGTCGCCGACGACCACACCGACTGGCACGGCTCCTTCACCGCCTACCGCGACGCGAAGGCCCGCATCCTCGAGCGCGCCCCGGTCGCCGTCGGGGACGCGGGAGACCCGGTCGCCGCCGCGCTCGTCGCGGCGCACCCGCGGCCGGTGACGGTGACCCTCGGCGAGCCCGCCCCCGGCCAGCTCGGCGTGCGCGGCGGCGCCCTGGTCGACCGCGCGTTCGCCGACGACCCGGCGGGGGAGCGGCTCCTGGAGCGCTCGGCGATGCCGGTCCCGGGCCCGCACAACACCGTCAACGCGCTGGCCGCCGCGGCCCTCGCCCGCGCCGCCGGGGTGCCGGCGGAGGCGATCGCCCGGGGACTGGCCGCGTTCACCGGTGGGGCCCACCGCAACGCCCTCGTCGCCACGGTCCACGGCGTGGACTACGTCGACGACAGCAAGGCGACCAACCCGCACGCGGCCGGGGCCTCGCTCGCGGCGTACCCGCGGGTGGTCTGGATCGCCGGCGGGCTGCTCAAGGGCGCCGACGTCGATCCCCTCGTCGCCGCGGTCGCCCCCCGGCTCGCCGGCGTCGTCCTGCTCGGCCGCGACCGCGCCGTCGTGGCCCGTTCGCTGGCGCGACACGCCCCGTCGGTGCCGGTCGTGGAGGTCCCGAGCGGCCACCATGGCGGGATGGACGGGACCGGTGTGACGGGAGAGGAGACGATGACCCGGGTCGTCGCCGCCGCCGCCGGGCTCGCGCAGCCGGGGGACACGGTGCTGCTGGCCCCGGCCGCCGCCTCGATGGACGTCTTCCGGGACTACGGCCACCGCGGCCGCGCGTTCGCCGACGCGGTGCGGGCGCTGGGGGCCCGGCGGTGACCACCACCGAGCGGCCGCTGCGCGAGGCGCGCCCCACCCGCGGCCGCACCCGCCCGACGGCTCCCCGCACCCCGCCGCCGCGCCGGTGGGCCGGTCCCGCGTGGCTCGACGGCCCGCTGACCAGCTGCCACCTGGTGCTCGGCGCCGCCGGACTGCTGCTGCTCATCGGGCTGGTCATGGTCTTCTCCGCCTCCTCGATCGAGGCGGCGCTGGCCGACGAACCGGCGTGGGCCCCCGGCGTCAAGCAGCTGGTCCTTGCCTGCATCGGCCTGGGCGCGATGGTGCTCGCGATGCGGCTGCCGGTGGGCCTGGTGCGGCGCTGGTCGCCCATCGCGCTGCTCGTGGTGATCGGCCTGCTGGTGCTGGTGCTCGTCCCGGGCATCGGCCTGGAGCGCAACGGGGCCCGGCAGTGGATCCCGCTGGGCGTCACCGACTTCCAGCCCTCCGAGGCGGGGAAGCTGGTCTTCGCGCTCTGGGGCGCGCACGTCATCGCCCTGCGCGAGCGCTACCTGACGACGAGGTCGCTGCTGGTCCCGGTGCTCCCGGTCTTCGCCCTGCTGTCCTTCCTGCTCATCCTCGAGCCCGACTTCGGCGGGGTGGTGAGCCTGGGCCTGGTGCTCGTCGGCCTGCTGTGGGCCGGCGGGATGCCGATGCGCTGGTTCGGCGCGTTCGCGGCCGTCGCGATCGCGGCGATGGTCGCCATGGTCTGGGCGGCCCCGTACCGGATGGCGCGGATCACCGCGTTCCTCGACCCGTTCGCCGACCCCGACCACACCGGGTTCCAGGCGATCCGCGGCATGTACGCCCTGGCGACGGGCGGCCTCTGGGGGGTCGGCCTGGGCAACAGCAAGATGAAGTGGAACATCCTGCCGGAGGCGGAGTCCGACTACATCTTCGCGATCATCGGCGAGGAGCTGGGCTTCCTCGGCTGCCTGGTGGTCGTCACCCTCTACGGCGTCCTCGCCTACGCCGGCTTCCGCATCGCCCGGCGCTCGGCCGACCGGTTCGTCCAGCTCGCCTGCGTCGCGATCACCGTGTGGCTCATCGGCCAGGCGACCATGAACATGGGGTACGTGGTGGGCCTGCTCCCGGTGACCGGCGTGACCCTCCCGCTGATCTCGGCGGGGGGTACCTCGCTGGTCCTCACCCTCTTCATCGTCGGGCTGCTGGCCCGGTTCGCCCGCTCCGAGCCCGCCGCCATCGAGGCGTTGCGGACCGCCGAGCGCGGCCGCCTCGCCCGGCTGCTCGCCCCCGCCCCGACCGTGGCCGTCGACCAGGTGCGGCCGAGGCGGTCCCCGGCCGACGACGTCCCCGAGCGCCCCGTGGTCGGGGGTGCCCGCACCCTGCTGCACGCCCGCGGCGCCCAGCCCCGCCGGTCCCCGGCGCCCGCCCCGGCGACGCGTGGCGCGGCCCCGGCGCGGCCCCGGCCGGTCTCCCGTGCCGCCACGCCCCTGCGCGAGCCGGCGCGCACCGCCGCTCCCCGGCAGCGGCCGGTCGTCCCGCGCGGTCGTCCGGAGGGTGGGCGATGAGCGCGGTCCGGTCGGTCGTGCTGGCCGGTGGCGGAACCGGTGGGCACATCGAGCCGATGCTCGCCCTGGCTGACGCGCTCCGCCGCCGCGACCCCGCGCTGCGGCTGACCTGCCTGGGCACCGCCCGCGGCATGGAGACCCGGCTCGTCCCCGCGCGCGGCTACGACCTGCGGCTCATCCCGCCCGTGCCGCTGCCCCGCACGCCCACGCCCGACCTGCTCCGGGTGCCCGGCCGGGTGCGCCGGTCGGTGTCGGAGACCCGCGCGGTGCTCGACGACGTCGCCGCCGACGTGGTGGTGGGCTTCGGTGGCTACGTCGCGCTGCCGGCCTACCTCGCCGCGCGGCGGGCGGGGATCCCGACCGTCGTGCACGAGCAGAACGCGCTGCCGGGGCTGGCCAACCGCGTCGGCGCCCGCCTCGCCGCCCGCGTGGCGGTCACCTCGCCCGGCACGCCCCTGCACCGCGGCGAGCACGTCGGCATGCCGCTGCGCCGGGCCATCTCCACCCTGGACCGGGCCGCCCGCCGGGCCGAGGCCCGGGCGGAGTTCGGTCTGGACCCCGACCGGCCGACCCTGCTGGTCTTCGGCGGGTCCCAGGGGGCGGCGTCGCTGAACCGCGCTGCCGTCGCCGCCGCCGGCGCGCTGACCGAGGCGGGGGTGCAGGTGCTGCACGCCCGGGGGCCGAAGAACACCGACGTCGCCGTCCCGGCCCGCGCGGCCGGGCAGGCGCCGTACGTCGTCGTCGACTACCTGGAGCGGATGGACCTCGCCTACGCCGCCGCCGACCTGGCGCTGTGCCGGTCGGGGGCGGTGACCGTGGCCGAGCTCTCGGCCGTGGGCCTGCCGGCCGCGTTCGTCCCGCTGCCGATCGGCAACGGCGAGCAGCGGCGGAACGCCCTGCCGGTGATCGAGGCCGGCGGGGGGCTCCTGGTGGAGGACGCCGACCTCGACGCCGCCTGGATCAGCGACACCCTCCTGCCGCTGCTCACCGACCCCGCGGCGCTGGCCGGCCTGGCCCGGCACGCCGCCGCGGCCGGCGTCCCGGACGCCGACGAACGGCTGGCCGACATCGTCTGCGAGGTGACGGGGTCGTGAGCGCGCAGGCGGTCGCCGACTGGACCGGTCCGGTGCCCTCCCTGCCGGAGCTGGGAGCCGTGCACTTCATCGGCATCGGTGGGGCGGGCATGAGCGGGATCGCGCGCATCCTTCTCGCCCGCGGCGTGCCGGTGTCGGGCTCCGACCGGCGGGACGGGCCCACGCTGCTGGCGCTGCGCGCCCTGGGTGCGCGGGTCGAGGTCGGCCACGACGGCGCGCACGTGGGGGAGGCCGACACCGTGGTGGTCTCCACGGCGATCCGGGCCGACAACCCCGAGCTCGTCGCCGCCCGGGAGCGCGGGCTGCGCGTGCTGCCGCGCGCCGTCGCCCTGGCCGCGGTGATGGCCGGGCGGCGCAGCATCGCGGTGGCGGGCACGCACGGGAAGACCTCGACCACCTCGATGCTCACCGTCGCCGTCCAGGCGTGCGGCGTCGACGCCTCCTTCGCGATCGGCGGCAACCTCAACGAGTCCGGCAGCAACGCCCACGCGGGGGAGGGCGACGTCTTCGTCGCCGAGGCCGACGAGAGCGACCGCTCCTTCCTCCTGCTCTCCCCCTTCGCCGGCATCGTCACCAACGTCGAGGCCGACCACCTCGACAACTACGGCGACCTCGCTGCCGTGGAGGCGGCGTTCGACCGGTTCCTGCAGACCGTGGACCCCGCCGGCTTCGTGGTCCTCTGCGCCGACGACCCGGGCGCCGCGCGGCTCGCGTCGGTCCCCGGCCCCGCACGGGTGCGCACCTACGGCACCGCCGCGGACGCCGACCTGCGGCTGCTCGACCTCGAGGTGGGCCGCGAGCACACGGCCTACACGGCGGTGCTGGACGGCGCCGTGCTCGGCCGGGTGCAGATCCGGGTGCCGGGTGAGCACATGGCGCGCAACAGCGCGGCGGCGCTGCTCGCCGGGCTGGAGCTCGGGCTGCCCGCGCGCGGTCTGGTGGACGGGCTGGCGCGGTTCGGCGGGGTGCACCGGCGGTTCGAGCTCAAGGGGACCGCCGGCGGGGTGCGGGTCTACGACGACTACGCCCACCACCCCACCGAGGTCGCCGCGCAGCTGCGCGCGGCCCGTGCGGTGGCGGGCGACGGTCGGCTCGTCGTCGCCTTCCAGCCGCACCTCTACAGCCGGACCCAGGAGTTCGCCGAGGGTTTCGGCGCGGCGCTGGGCCTCGCCGACGAGGTCGTGGTCATGGACGTCTACGGCGCGCGGGAGGACCCCGTGCCCGGGGTCACCGGCGCGATGGTGGCCGACGCCGTCCCGCTGCCCGCCGAGCACGTGCACTTCGAACCGTCCTGGTCAGCCGCCGGGCCGGCGCTGGCCGCGCGCGCCCGTCCGGGCGACCTGGTGATGACGATGGGGGCCGGCGACGTCTCCATGGTGGGTCCCGAGGTGCTCGACGCGCTGCGCGCCGCGGAGGGTCCGGCCGGGAGGGACGACGCGGCGGACGCCGGACGGTGAACCGCACCGGCAGCACCACGAGCGACCGCACCCGCCGCACCCGCGGTCCGGCCGAGCGCCGCGCCGCCGACCGCCGGGGTGCCCGGGTCGCCCCCCTGCCCGACCGCCGCCCGCCCCGGCGCCGCAGCCGCCACCGGCGCGTCCTCCAGGCCGCGGCCGCGCTGACCGTCGTCGCGGGGATCTCCTGGTTGCTCTGGCTCGGCCCGTGGCTCGCCGTCCGCACCGTGCAGGTCGACGGGACGGCGACCCTGACGCCCGACGGGGTGCTGGAGGTCGCGCAGGTGCCCGAGGGGGTGCCCCTGCTGCGCGTCGACCTCGGGGCGGTGGAGCAGCGGGTGGCCCGGCTGCCGCAGGTCCGCGACGTGCAGGCGGCCCGGGGGTGGCCCGACCGGATCGTGATCACCGTCGCCGAGCGCGTGCCCGTCGCGGTCGTCGGCCCGCCCGGCCGGCGGTCGCTGGTCGACGCCGAGGGGATCCTGTTCGACACCGTCACCGGGAGCGCGCCGCGCGGAGTGGTGCCGCTGACCGTCGACGACCCGGCGCCGGACGACCCGGCCACCCTGGCCGGGCTCGCCGCCATCCGCGCCCTGCCCGGGCCGCTGCGCGAGGACGTCGTCGAGGTCGCCGCGCCCGGACCGCAGTCGATCACGCTCACCATGGCCGACGGCACCGAGGTGGTGTGGGGCGGCGCAGAGGAGTCGGCCACCAAGGGCGAGGTCCTCGTCGCCCTGCTCGACCGGATCGCCGGCGGGGAGCTGGAGCCGGCCGGGCTCATCGACGTCAGCGCCCCCGACGCCGTCGTCCTGCGCTGACCCCGGCGCACCCGCCCCGGTGGCGGACCGTGGCCGCACGCGTGCGGACCGGCTCGGGGAAGTGGTCGCCCGGACACGCCGGTCGCCGCGACACGCCCGACACGCGCTCCGGCCGCAGATCTTTCTTCGCACCCGCTGCGGCCGTCCCTGCATCACGGGATGAGACGTTTCCGAGGCGAGTCGTCACGGTCAGTGGTGCGGATGTGACCAAAGGGTCGTCCGGGTCTGGTGCGATCCGGGCCCACCGACACGCCGACCCCGTGAGGGTGCTTGTAGCGCCTCTCGGCGCGCACCTAACTTCATCCACGTCGACCGAGTTGACATAACTGTAAGGCTGAACTTGAGGATGAGGGTCCAGTTGGGGAGCGCCGCATGACACCTCCGCACAACTATCTAGCGGTCATCAAGGTCGTCGGCATCGGCGGCGGCGGGGTGAACGCGGTCAACCGCATGATCGAAGTCGGCCTCAAGGGGGTCGAGTTCATCGCGATCAACACCGATGCCCAGGCGCTGCTGATGAGCGACGCCGACGTCAAGCTCGACGTCGGCCGCGAGCTCACGCGCGGGCTCGGTGCCGGCGCGCAGCCCGACGTCGGCCGGCAGGCCGCCGAGGACCACCGCGAGGAGATCGAGGAGGTGCTCAAGGGCGCCGACATGGTCTTCGTGACCGCGGGCGAGGGTGGTGGCACCGGTACCGGCGGCGCGCCCGTCGTGGCCTCGATCGCCCGCAAGCTGGGCGCGCTGACCATCGGCGTCGTCACCCGTCCTTTCTCCTTCGAGGGCAAGCGGCGCGCGGTGCAGGCCGAGTCGGGCATCGAGGAGCTGCGCAACGAGTGCGACACGCTCATCGTCATCCCGAACGACCGGCTGCTGCAGCTGGGCGACCGGAACGTCAGCGTCATGGATGCCTTCCGCACCGCCGACCAGGTGCTGCTGAGCGGTGTCCAGGGCATCACCGACCTGATCACCACGCCCGGCCTGATCAACCTGGACTTCGCCGACGTCAAGTCGGTCATGTCCGGGGCGGGGTCGGCGCTGATGGGCATCGGCAGCGCGCGCGGCGACAACCGCGCGCTGCTCGCCGCCGAGCAGGCGATCGCCAGCCCGCTGCTGGAGGCCTCGATGGAGGGCGCCCACGGCGTGCTGCTGTCGATCTCCGGTGGGTCGGACCTGGGGCTGTTCGAGATCAACGAGGCCGCCTCGCTGGTCTCGGACGCGGCGCACCCCGACGCCAACATCATCTTCGGTGCCGTCATCGACGACGCCCTGGGTGACGAGGTGCGGGTGACCGTCATCGCCGCCGGCTTCGACGGCGGACGGCCCAACACGCGCAAGGACGGCGCTGCGACCACCGGGTCGCCGCAGCCGCCGGTCTCCACCGGGGCCGCCTCGCCGTTCGCCGCGCACCGGCGTCCGGTGGCCGCACCCCCGGTCGCCACCACGCCGCCGCCGGCGGCCGCACCGGCTCCCGCCCCGGCGCCGGCGGCTCAGCCGGTGACGGGGGAGCGGCTCGCGCAGCAGGCCCCGTCGGCCTCGGGTGGGCGACCGGGTACCGGGGGCGGTCTCACGGTGCCCCCGCTGCCGCCCATCCAGGGCTCGTCGACCAACGGCCGCCGGCCCCTGTCGAACGAGGACTTCGAGGAAGAGCTGGACATCCCCGAGTTCCTCAAGGGCTGAAGGACCCTGCTGCAGGACCCCGCCCGTCGCGGGCTCAGGGCGGGGTCCTGCAGCAGGGCCGTTCCGCGGGCTCGCCAGGCCGTAGTCTGACGCCCGATGCATACGAATCCGGCCGCTCCGTCGGCGGTGCGACCTCGCAGGGTCGTCACCGACCGGCGGGGCGGCCGTTCCCGTTCCCCCTACGACTCCTTCAACCTGGGCTCCCACGTCGGTGACGACCCCGCCGACGTCGCCGCGAACCGGGCCCGCGTGGCGCGGGAGCTCGGCGTGGGGGAGGACCGCCTGGTCTGGATGGACCAGGTGCACGGCACCGGCGTCGCGGTCGTCGACGGGCCGCAGGCCGGGCCCGTCCCCGGGACCGATGCGCTGGTCACCGCGACCCCGGGCCTGGTGCTGGCCGTGCTGGCCGCCGACTGCGTGCCCGTCCTGCTGGCCGACCACGAGACCGGTGTCGTCGCCGCCGTCCACGCCGGCCGCGAAGGAGTTCGCCAGGGCGTGCTGCCGGCGGCGCTGTCGGCCATGGCGAGCCTGGGCGCCCGCGCGCGGAACGTGACCGCGTTGCTGGGCCCCGCCGTCTGCGGAGCCTGCTACGAGGTCCCCGGGGAGATGCAGCGCGAGGTGGCGCGGGAGGCGCCGGCCGCCGCGGTGACCACCCGGGCCGGTACGCCGGGCCTGGACCTGCGGGCCGGTGTCGAGGACGTCCTCCGTCGCGCCGGCATCCCGGAGGTCGTCCAGGACCCGCGCTGCACCGTCGAGGACCGCACCCTCTTCTCCCACCGCCGTGACGGCGTCACCGGCCGTCAGGCGGGCCTCGTCTGGCTCGAGTGAGGGCCACCCTTCCCCCGGCACCTCGCAGGCCCGGCGCGGGGGCCTGGAGGGTGGTTGTTCCGGCCCGTCACCAGGGGGGACGATCCAGGTCGTGAGCCCGCTCGCCGAGAACCTGCGCGCCGTCCGCGCCCGCATCGACCGGGCCGCGCGGGCCGCCGGGCGCGACCCCGCGACGGTGCAGCTGCTCGCGGTCAGCAAGACCTGGCCCGCCGCCGATGTCCGCGTGCTCGCCGCGCTGGGGCAGCGCGACTTCGGTGAGAACCGGGTCCAGGAGCTCCTGGGCAAGGCGGGGGAGCTCGCCGACGCCGGCGTGCGCTGGCACTTCGTCGGCCAGCTGCAGCGGAACAAGGCCGCCGCCGTGGCCCGCACCGGCGCCGTCGTGCACTCCCTGGACCGCGCGCCCCTCGCCGCCACGCTGGACCGCGCCGGCCAGGAGGCGGGCCGCCCGGTCGACGTGCTCGTCCAGGTCGACCTCGGCGGGCCCGAGGGGGAGGCCGCCGCGCGCGGCGGGGCGACGCCGGAGGAGGTCCCCGCGCTCGCCGACGTGGTGGCCGCGGCGGCCGGGCTGCGGCTGCGCGGCGTCATGGCCGTCGCGCCGCGGGGCGAGCAGGCGGGGCCCGCCTTCGACCGGCTGGCGCGGGTGGCCGAGCGGCTGCGCGCCGACCACCCCGGGGCGGTCGAGATCTCCGCGGGCATGAGCGGGGACCTCGAGGAGGCGGTCGCGGCGGGCGCGACGATCGTGCGTGTCGGAACCGCGCTGTTCGGCGCGCGCCCCCTACCCTGCGGTGAGTTCGAGGAACACCAGCCACGCGAGTCACAGCAGTCACACGAGCCGCGCGAGCACCGGGCGGACGGGGGCGACGTGACGACGACCGTGCAGACGCGACGCTGAGGACACCAGCAGAGGGGGAGGTCCGATGGCCGGAGCCATGCGGAGGATGGGGATCTACCTGGGGCTCGTCGAGGACGACGATCTCCGTGGCTACGGCCGGTACGACGCCCGCCCGTCGGACGAGCTCGAGCACGACCGTCGCTACGGCCGCTACGACCAGGACCGCTACGGCGAGAACTTCGCCGACCGCGGCTACGCCGACGACTACGCCGACGACGAGTACGCCGACGACGAGGTCGCCGAGGTGCCCGCCGCCCGTGACCCCGAGCCCCTGTCGGTGCGCCGGGTCCAGGCCCGCCCGCTCGGCCTCGCGCCGACCGGCGCGGCTGCCGGGTCGACCGGCTCCCGTGTCCTGAGCACCACCAGCGGCCCCGTCGCCGCGGCCGGCCTGGCCGTGCGCGAGCCGGTCGTGGCCCCCGAACCCGAGCCAGAGGCGGCACCCGCACCCGTGGCCAAGAGCTACCAGGTCGTCACGCTCCACCCGCGCACCTACAACGAGGCGCGCACCATCGGTGAGCGGTTCCGCGACGGCATGCCGGTCATCATGAACCTGACCGAGATGGACGACGCCGACGCCAAGCGCCTCGTCGACTTCGCTGCGGGACTGAGCTTCGGACTGCGCGGTAGTATCGAGCGCGTCACGGCGAAGGTGTTCCTGCTCAGTCCGCAGGACGTCGCCGTCACCGCTGAGGACAAGGCGAAGATCCGCGAGGGCGGGTTCTCCCAGAAGTCCTGAGCGGCGCGCAGTGGAGTCGGCACCCGGTGGTGCCCTGATCGAGCGGGGCCCGTGTCTCTTTTCTGGCAGATCGTCTCGTCGGTGCTGCTCGTCTTCCTCGTGCTGCTCTTCGCGCGGTTCGTCGTCGACTGGGTGATGGTGCTGGCGCGCAGCTGGCGTCCGTCGGGCGCGGTCGCGGCCGGTCTGGAGATCGTCTACTCGACCACCGATCCACCGCTGAAGGCCGTGCGGAAGGTCATCCCGCCGTTGAACCTGGGGTCCATCCGACTGGACCTCGGGTTTATGGTGCTGCTGATCGCCGTGGTGGTCCTCCGGAACATCACGCTCGCACTCGCATGACCGCTGAAGCCCCTGGGGTCCAGAGCCGTGGGACGGTGGCGTTCCGTCGCCGCCCCACGACGCCCCTGTTCCCGCCGTCCGACCTGAGGTGACCTGAAGATGCCACTCACGCCTGCCGACGTGCACAACGTCGTCTTCAAGAAGCCGCCCATCGGCAAGCGGGGCTACGACGAGGACGAGGTCGACGCCTTCCTCGACGTGGTGGAGGCCGAGCTGGCCCGCCTGATCGAGGAGAACAACGAGCTGCGCTCCAGCGTCGGCCGCGCCGGCGCGCGTGCCGAGGAGCGGCCCGAGCCGCCGGCCCCCGCCCCGGCACCGGCGCCGCAGGCCGCGCCCGCGCCGCCGGTCCAGCCCCGGGAGGACGACAGCGCCCGTGCCTCCCGGATGCTGGCGCTGGCCACCGAGACGGCCGACCGGTACGTCAACGAGGCGAAGACGCAGTCCGAGCAGATGCTCTCCGGCGCCAAGACCAACAGCGAGCGCCTGATGTCCGAGGCGCGGGCCAAGAGCGAGCAGATGGTCGCCGAGGCCAAGCACCGCGCGGACTCCATGATCGGTGACGCGCGCACGCGCGCCGAGACGATGGAGCGCGAGGCCCGCGCCAAGGCCGCCGCGCTCGACCAGGACGCCGAGCGCCGGCACGTCGAGGTCATGGGCGGCCTGGAGGAGAAGCGCACCAGCCTGGAGCGGAAGATCGAGGAGCTGCGCACGTTCGAGCGCGAGTACCGCACCCGGCTGCGGTCCTACCTCGAGTCGCACCTGCGCGACCTGGACAGCCGCGGCTCGGCCGAGCCCGCCGCCGCCGGCCGGCAGAACCAGCACGCCAGCGCCTGAGCCGGCGCACCACGAAGGCCCCGGACCTCTCGGTCCGGGGCCTTCGTGCTGGAACGGCCTCGTTCAGGGGCCCGGTGCCAGCGTGCGAGTGCCGGGGAGCAGGAGGTCCTTCACCCCTTGACGCTCCCGGCGAGCAGGCCGCGCACGAAGTAGCGCTGCAGCGCCAGGAACACGATCAGCGGCAGGATGATGGAGACGAACGCGCCCGCCGCGAGCAGGTACCAGTCCGACCCGCGGGTGCCCACCATGTCGGCCAGCCGCACGGTGAGCGGGGCGACGTCCTGTGCCCCACCGGCGAAGGTGAGGGCGACGAGCAGGTCGTTCCACACCCACAGGAACTGGAAGACGGCGAACGCCGCGATGGCCGGGGTGAGCAGCGGCAGCAGCACCTGGAAGAAGATCTTCACGTGCCCCGCGCCGTCCATGCGGGCGGCCTCGACGAGCGAGGGCGGGATCTCCTTCATGAAGTTGTGCAGCAGGAAGATCGCCAGGGGCAGGGCGAAGATCGCGTGCGACAGCCAGATGGTCCAGAACGACCCGGCCAGCCCGCCGTCGACGTACAGGCTCAGCAGCGGGATCAGCGTCACCTGGATCGGGACGACCTGCAGCGAGAAGACGGCGACGAACAGGATGTTGCGGCCCTTGAACTGCACCCAGGCGAACGCGTAGGCCGCCAGCAGGGCCAGGGTGATCGGGATGACCACCGCCGGCAGGGTGATGACCAGCGAGTTGACGAACAGCGACGCGAAGTCGGTGCCGCCGTAGAGGACCTGGTTGTAGTTGTCGAGGGTGAACTCCGGGTTCGTGAACGCCGTCCACCAGCCGGAGCGGCGGATGTCGAGCTCCGGCCGGAAGGAGGTGACCAGCAGGCCCAGGATCGGCACGGTCCAGAGGACGGCGATGACGATCGCGATCATCGACGCGGCCGGGGAGGTGAGCCGCTTCTTGGCCCGGGCCGCACGGGTGTGCGTCCGCCCGCGGGTGTCCACCTCCCCGGGTACCGGGGCCATGACGGGGGTCGTGGTGGTCATCGGACCTCCTCGGCCAGGCGCAGCTGGCGGACGTTGTAGGCGATGATCGGGATGACCAGCAGGAAGAGCAGCACCGCCAGGGCGGCGCCGAGGCCGAAGTTGAACTGGCGGAAGGCCTGCGTGTAGAACTCGTTGGCCACGACGCTGGTGCCGAAGTTGCCGCCGGTCATCGTCCGCACGACGTCGAAGACCTTGAGCGTGACGATCGCGATCGTGGTGAGCACGACCACGAGGGCCGGGCGGATGCTGGGCACGGTGACGTAGCGGAACATCTGCAGGCCACCGACGCCGTCGAGCCGCGCCGCCTCGACGATGTCGTCGGGGATCGCCTTGATCGCCGCGGAGAGCACCGTCATGGCGAACCCGGCCTGGATCCAGATCATCACGACGATGAGGAAGAAGGTGTTCGCGGGCGCGGTCAGCAGGAACTGCTGGGGCTCGAAGCCCAACGAGACCAGAAGCTGGTTCAGCAGGCCGATCTGGTTCACCCCCGGCTGGTCGGGGCGGAACTCGTAGACGAACTTCCAGATGACGCCGGCCGCCACCATGGAGATCGCCATGGGCAGGAAGATCAGCGCCTTGGCCAGGGACTCGAAGCGGGTGCGGTCGACCAGGTAGGCGTAGACCAGCCCGAGGGTGGTGGTGACGACGGGGACCACGAGCACCCAGAGCACGGTGTTGACCAGGACGGTCTGGAAGTTGTCCTCGGTGAAGACCGTCGCGTAGTTCTCCAGGCCGACGAACTCCGAGCCGTCCCGGTTGTAGAACGAGCCCCGCACGGTCTCCAGCGCGGGGTACACCAGGCCGACCAGCAGCAGGAGGAACGTGGGGCCGAGGAAACCGGCGACGACCACCCAGGTGGGTACCCGCTTGGGCCGGTCCACGGCGAACAGGATCGCGCCCATCACGACGGCGAACAGCAGGATGGCGACCACCATCAACGCGATCTTGTGCCCTGCGGTGTTCGCCTCCAGGAACCACTCCACCGGTGGTCACCTCCTTCCGACGGTGGATGCCGGGGGACGGCCGCAGCCGTCCCCCGGCATCCGGGGTGAGGGCGTCCGGTCAGCCGTGCGGCTGCCGGGCGCCCGGTCTCACGACCGCGAGGTCAGGACGCCGGCCAGGCCTGCTCGACGTCGGTGAGGACGGCCTCGGTGGGCTTGTCGTTGGCGATCCAGTTGGTCAGCTCGGTCCACAGGCGACCGGCGCCGATCTCGGCCGGCATGAGGTCCGAGCCGTCGAACCGGAACACCGACTCCGGGTCCTGGAACAGCTCGGCGGAGAGCTGGTCCACCGGGGACTCCAGGTTCTCGACGTCCAGGCCGGTGTTGGCGCTGACCCAGCCCGGGCCGGAGACCTGGGCCTTGATGTTGGCCCACTCCGGGGAGGAGAGGTAGGTCTGGAACGCCTGGGTGGCCGGGTCGTCGTTGAACGCCGCGGTGAACTCGCCGCCCCCGAGGACGGGCGCGGACTCGCCCTCGATGGGCGGCAGCGGGAAGGCGAAGACGTCGCCGTCCGGGCCGACCTCGGTGCCCTCCGGCCAGTTGGCCTGGTAGAAGGACGCCTGGCGGTGCATCCAGCAGCTGCCGTCGAGGATGGGCAGACCGGCGTCACCGAACTCGGTGGACGCGATCGACTGCACCTCGCCGAGGCCGCCGTTGACGAACTCGGGGTTCTTGAGGATCTCGCCGACGGTGTTCAGCGCCTCGACGATCTGGGGGTCGTTGAACGGGATCTCGTGGTTGACCCACTGGTCGTAGACCTCGGGGCCGGCGGTGCGGAGGACGACGTCCTCGAGCCAGTCGGTGGCCGGCCAGCCGGTGGCGTCACCGGAGCCGATGCCCGCGCACCACGGCTTGGCGCCGGTGGCGGCGATCTCCTCGGAGAGGGCGATCATCTCGTCCCAGGTCTGCGGGACCTCGTAGCCGGCCTCCTCGAACGCCGCGGGCGAGTACCAGACGAAGGACTTGGCGTTGGCGCCCAGCGGCGCGGCGTAGAACTCGCCGTCGACGCTGCCGTACTCCTTCCAGCTCTCGTCCCAGTACTCGTCGACGTTCGCCTCGGTCTGCTCCGGGGCGGCCACGACGTCGCCGGAGCGGACGAGGTTGGCCAGCAGACCCGGCTGCGGGATGAAGGCGATGTCGGGGGCGTTGCCGCTCTGGGTGCGGACGACGAGCTGCGCCTCGAACTCGCGGGAGCCCTCGTACTGGACGTCGACGCCGGTGCACTCCTCGAAGGGCACGTACGAGTCGATGTGCGGCTGGTCCTCGGGGTCGACGATCGAGGTGTAGACGGAGACCGTCTCGCCCTCCAGGTCGCCGAACTCCTCGTAGGGCGCGCAGTCGATCTCCGTGTCGGCGGCCGCCGCGCCGCCGCCACCGCCGTCGACCTGGTCCGCGCCGCACCCGGTGAGCAGGAGCGTCAGCCCCAGCCCGCCGGCCACTGCCGCTGCCCCGCGGCCTCTCGCGCGCTTGCTCATGTGGTCCCTCCAAAGTCCTGCGGCTCCGTCGCCGCATCGTGTGACTGCGAGCTCGGCACCCGGTCCAGGGCCCGGCCCGTCACATCCGTGCGGCGAGGTTAGCCGCGCGGAAGACCCCCTGCGGCAACGTTGCCGTAACAGTTGTGCAGGATCCGAGCGGTTGTGCACGTCCGGGTGACTGCGCGCCGCGGAGCATATGGGAGCGCTCCCACGGCGGCTCGCCGCCGACCCACGATCGGGGGACGTCCCGTCCGCCGCCCGGTGACCCGGTCGGGCACGTCGTCGGCGCCGTGGTGGTCCAGGCGGCCACCGCCGTGCCACAGTGACGGCACCGTTCGGCGCAGGAAGGGACCCATGGCCGCCATCACGTTCGACCACGCCACGCTCGTCTACCCGGGGGCGACCCGCCCGTCGGTCGACGCGCTGGACCTGCAGATCGCCGACGGCGAGTTCCTCGTGCTGGTCGGCCCGTCCGGCTGCGGCAAGTCGACGTCGCTGCGGATGCTCGCCGGCCTGGAAGAGGTCACCGACGGCCGGATCTGCGTGGGTGAGCGGGACGTGACCCACCTGCCGCCGAAGGACAGGGACATCGCCATGGTGTTCCAGAACTACGCGCTCTACCCGCACATGACGGTCGCCGAGAACATGGGGTTCGCCCTCAAGATCGCCGGCGTCTCCAAGGAGGAGCGGGCGAGCCGCGTCCAGGAGGCCGCCCGCATCCTCGACCTCGAGCCCTATCTCGACCGCAAGCCCAAGGCGCTCTCCGGCGGCCAGCGGCAGCGGGTCGCGATGGGCCGGGCCATCGTGCGCCAGCCCCAGGTCTTCCTGATGGACGAGCCGCTGTCCAACCTCGACGCCAAGCTGCGCGTGCAGACCCGCACCGAGATCGCCGCCCTGCAGCGCCGGCTCGGGGTGACGACGGTGTACGTCACCCACGACCAGGTCGAGGCCATGACGATGGGCGACCGGGTCGCCGTGCTCAGCGAGGGGGTGCTGCAGCAGGTCGACACGCCCCGCAACCTCTACGACAGGCCGGCGAACGTGTTCGTCGCCGGCTTCATCGGCTCGCCGGCGATGAACCTGGTCCCGGTGACGCTGACCGACGGTGGGGCGCAGGTCGGCGGGCAGGCGGTCCCGCTGCCGCGCGAGGCGCTCTCCACCATCGCCCGCGAGGGCGGCACCACCGCCACCCTGGGGTTCCGGCCGGAGTCCGTCGAGTTCGTCGCCGCGGGTCAGGGCATCCCCGTCGAGGTCCTCATCGTGGAGGAGCTCGGCTCCGACGCGTTCGCCTACGGCCGGCCGGCCACCGCGGTGGAGGGGCTCGACGACCAGAAGCAGATCGTGCTGCGCGCCGACCCCCGTCGCCCACCGGCGAAGGGCGAGGTCGTGCACGCGGCCATCCGGCCGGGGGAGGCCCACCTCTTCTCCGCGGAGACGGGGCTGCGGGTCACCGAGACCCCGGTCTGACCCCCGCGCCGCTCCCGAGCGGCGCGGGCGTCCGAGGGGCGGGTGCGGCGCGGCGCGCCCTACAGTCCCCCCTGTGATCGTGATCGCCGCGCTGCTCGTGCTGCTGGGCCTCGGTCTCTTCGTGGGCGGGCTGCTCACCGGCACGACGGCGCTGTACTGGGCCTGCGTCGGGGCGTGCGTGGTCGCCGCGGCCGTCCTGGTCGTGGCCCGCCGGCAGATCGCGGCGCGCGCCGGGGAGCCGGCGGGCGGCGCGGCCGCGGGGGCCACCGCCTCGGCGGCGGCCACGGGCGTGCCCGCCGCCCCGGCGACCCCCGCGACCACGCCCGACGCCGGGCCGGCGGCGACCGGGCCGGACCTGGCGACCGGCGCGACCGCCGTCCCCCCGGCGACCCCGCCGACCGCCGAGCCGACCCCGTCGACCGCCGAGCCGGCCCCGTCGACCGCCGAGCCGGCCCCGGCACCGCCGGTCGAGCACCCGGCCGCGCCGGCTGGGCCTCCGACGGGCGGTCACGCCGCGGTGGGCCGGCCGCGGGAGCTGCGTGAGCTGGGGGAGCCCCCGGTCGAGGAGGTCGAGGTCACCGACCTGCTGATCATCGTGGACCTCACCGACGAGGTGCTGGTGGTCGACGAGCACCCGCGCTACCACGTGCCCGGCTGCGTGCACCTGCAGGGCCACGAGCCGATCCCCCTGCCGCTGGACGAGGCGCGCACCGACGGGTTCACCCCGTGCGGCGCGTGCCGGCCCGACCGCCAGCTCGCCGACCGGGCCCGCGCCCGCAAGGCCCGGGGCGCCTGAGCCCCCCCGGGCGCCCTACGCGGAGGCCTTGGCCACCCAGAACCGCGAGCCCTCCGGGCCCTCGACGCCGTCCCCGGCCCCCGGGGTGCCCGCGTGGACGGCGACGGCCAGCACCTCGCCGGCCAGCTGTTCGGCGTGCTCGGTGAGCGCCTGCGCCATGACGCCGCCGGCGGTCCAGGACAGCTCGATCCGGTCGCTGACCTCCAGGCCGCTGCCCTTGCGGGCCTCCTGGACCAGGCGGACCGCCTCCCGCACCAGGCCGGCCCGCTCCAGCTCCGGGGTGAGGGCGAGGTCCAGCGCCACGGTGAGCCCGCCGGTGCTCGCCACGGTCCACCCCTCGCGCGGGGTCTCGGTCACGATGAGGTCGCCCTCGGCCAGCGCGACGTCCACGCCGTCGACCTCGACGCTCGCGGTGCCCGACCGGTAGGCGGCCACCAGCGCCGGGGCGTCGGCCGCCGCGACGGCCTTGGCCACCGCCTGCACCTGCTTGCCCAGCCGGCGGCCCACCGATCGGAAGTCGATCTTCACGCTGACGTCGACCAGGTCACCGCCGACCGCGGCGAGCTCGAGCACCTCGGTGACGTTGAGCTCGTCGGCCACCTCGGCCACCAGGTCGCGGGGGAGCGAGGCCCACCCGGGGGCCGCCACGACGGCGCGTGCCAGCGGCTGCCGGGTGCGCACCTTGGCCGACGTGCGGGCGGAGCGGCCCAGCTCCACCAGCCGGCGGACCAGCGCCATCTGCTCGACGAGGGCGTCGTCCAGCGCCGCCTCGTCCACCGCGGGCCACGAGGCCAGGTGCACCGAGTCCGGCGCGTCCGAGCCGGCCAGGCCCGGGACGACCGCCCGTGCCCACACCTCGTCGGTGACGAACGGCGTGAAGGGGGCCATGAGCCGGGTCAGCCCGTCGAGCACCTCGTGCAGGGTGCCCAGCGCCGAGGGGTCGCCGTCCCAGAACCGGCGCCGCGACCGCCGCACGTACCAGTTGGAGAGGTCGTCGACGAACTGGGCCAGCAGCCGCCCGGCGCCCTGGGTGTCGAAGTCCTCCAGCGCCGCGGTGACGTCGCGGGTGACCGCGGCGAGCTCCGCCAGCGCCCAGCGGTCCAGCAGCGGCCGCTCCTCGCGCGCCGGCGCGGGCGCGGCTCCGTCTCCACCCGGCCCACCCCAGCCGTTGGTCTCGGCGTACAGGGTGAAGAAGCTGGCGGTGTTCCAGTAGGTGAGCAGCACCTTCCGGACGACCTCGGACAGCGTCTCGTGCCCCACCCGCCGGGCCGACCAGGGCGAGCCGCCGGCGAGCATGAACCAGCGGACGGCGTCGGCGCCGTGCCGGTCCATCAGCGGGATCGGCTCGAGGATGTTGCCCAGGTGCTTGCTCATCTTCCGGCCGTCCTCGGCCAGGATGTGGCCCAGGCAGAGCACGTTCTCGTAGGAGCTCCGCTCGAACACCAGCGTGCCGACGGCCATCAGCGTGTAGAACCAGCCGCGGGTCTGGTCGATCGCCTCGCAGATGAACTGCGCCGGGTACGCGGCCTGGAACTCCTCCTGGTTGCGGTGCGGGGCGCCCCATTGGGCGAAGGGCATCGACCCGGAGTCGTACCAGGCGTCGATCACCTGACGGACCCGGCGGTACGTGCCCTCCTCACCGGGCAGCGTGAACGTGACCTCGTCGATGAACGGCCGGTGCGGGTCGAGGTCGGACAGGTCGCGGCCGGTCAGCTCGGAGAGCTCGGCCAGCGAGCCGACGGCGACCATCCGCGACGGGTCGGCGTCGTTGCGCCAGATCGGCAGCGGCGTGCCCCAGTACCGGTCGCGGGACAGCGCCCAGTCGACGTTGTTGTGCAGCCAGTCGCCGTAGCGGCCGGTCTTGATGCTCTCGGGGTACCAGTTGGTCCTCGCGTTCTCGGCGAGCAGCTGGTCCTTGATCTGGCTGGTGCGGATGTACCAGGACGGCTGCGCGTAGTACATGAGCGGCGTGTGGCAGCGCCAGCAGTGCGGGTAGCTGTGCTCGTACCGGATCTCGCGGAAGAGCACGCCGCGGCTCGTCAGGTCCTCGACGAGGGCGGGGTCGGCGGCCTTGAAGAAGTGGCCCCCCACGAGCGGCACCTCGGTGAGGAAGTGCCCGGTGGCGTCGATCGGGTTCACCACGGGCAGGCCGTAGCCGCGGCAGACGGCGAGGTCGTCGGCGCCGAAGGCGGGGGACTGGTGCACCAGGCCGGTGCCGTCGTCGGTGGTCACGTAGTCGGCCAGGACGACGAAGTGCGCGTCGCCCTCGGGGAACTCCACCAGCTCGAACGGCCGCTGGTAGTGGGTGCGCTCCCACTCCCGGCCCGGCGCCCGGCCGAGCACCTCGGCGTCCTCACCGAGGACGGCGGCCAGCAGCGGCTCGGCCAGCACCACCGGGACGTCGTCGCTACCGGCGGCGCGGGCGACGACGTAGGCGACGTCGGGGTGCACGGCGACGGCGGTGTTGCTGGGCAGCGTCCACGGCGTCGTCGTCCAGACGAGCAGGTCGGCCTTGCCGGCCCACGCGCCGTCGGTGATGGGCAGCCGCACGTACACCGAGGGGTCGGTGATGGTCTCGTACCCCTGGGCGACCTCGTGGTCGGAGAGACCGGTGCCGCAGCGCGGGCAGTAGGGGGCGACCCGGTGGTCCTCGACCAGCAGGCCCTTCTCGAAGACCTGCTTGAGCGACCACCAGACGCTCTCGATGTAGGCCGGGTCCATCGTCCAGTAGGCGGTGGACATGTCGACCCAGTAGCCCATGCGGTGGGTCAGCTCGGTGAAGGCGTCGACGTGGCGCTCCACCGAGGCGCGGCAACGGGCGTTGAACTCCGCGATGCCGAAGCGCTCGATGTCGGGCTTGCCGGCGAAGCCGAGCTCCTGCTCGACGGCGATCTCGACCGGCAGGCCGTGGCAGTCCCAGCCGGCGCGGCGGGGCACGTGCCAGCCCTGCATCGTCTTGAACCGGGGGAAGACGTCCTTGAACGCGCGGGCCTCGATGTGGTGGGTGCCGGGGCGGCCGTTCGCGGTCGGCGGCCCCTCGTAGAAGTTCCACTGCGGGCGGCCCTGCGAGGCCTCCAGCGACCGGTCGAAGACCTTCTCGCTCTCCCAGCGTTCGAGGATGCGGTGCTCGAGGGCGGGGAGGTCGACCTGCGGGGGCAGCGCGGCGAAGGGACCGGTGGGAGCACTCACGGCAGCCATTCTCCCCGATCCGGCAAACACACCTCCGGTGGGGAACCCGACGTCCTCCGGCGGCGCCCGGCCCGACCGGTCCGGGGGCGCGTCCCCGGGTGCCCCCGACCCGCCGTCCGCCTGCACCCGCGGGGGCCGGCACGGCGGTGCGGAAGACTGCCCCCATGGGGCGGGCACGGTGAACACCACGGTCACCGTCGCCCTCGCCCTGGGCGCCGGGGTCGTGCTCCTCGCGGCCGTGGCGCTGCGCCTGGCCGACCGGATCGGGCTGCCCAGCCTGCTGCTGTACCTGGCCATCGGCGTGGTGCTCGGGGAGAGCGGGCTCGGCATCCAGTTCGACGACGCCGAGCTCACCCAGACCCTCGGCGTCGCCGCGCTGGTCGTCATCCTGGCCGAGGGTGGGCTGACCACCCGGTGGGCCGACGTCCGCCGCGCGATCGGCCCCGGGCTCAGCCTCGCCACCGTCGGCGTCGCGGTGAGCGTGGTGGTCACGGCGGGGATCACGGTGTGGCTGCTGGAGGCGTCCTGGGGCTTCGCGCTCCTGCTGGCCGCGGTCATCGGCTCGACGGACGCCGCCGCCGTCTTCGCGGCGCTGCGCCGGCTGCCGCTGCCCCGCCGGCTCGCCGCCGCCCTCGAGGCGGAGAGCGGCCTCAACGACGCCCCGGCGATCCTCCTGGTGACGACGCTGGCCGCCGTCCTCACCGACACCGGCGCGGGCGCCTGGTGGCTGATCCTCCTCCAGGTGGGGGCCCAGCTCGTCGGCGGCGCCGTCCTCGGCGTGGTCACCGGGCTCCTGGGGGCCGAGCTGCTGCGGCGGGTGGCGCTCCCGCTGGCCGGCTTCTACCCGCTCGCGACGCTCTCGCTCTGCGTGCTCGCCTACGCGACCGCGACGCTGGCGTGGACCTCCGGGATCGTCGCGGTGTACCTGTGCGGCGTCGTGCTGGGCAACGTCGCGCTGCCGCACCGGACGGCGAGCATCGGCTTCGCCGAGGGCATGGCGTCCCTGGCCCAGATCGGGCTCTTCGTCCTGCTGGGCCTGCTGGTCTCGCCGCCCCGGTTGCTCGACGCCCTGGTCCCGGCCCTCGTCGTCGGAGGCGCCCTGCTGCTGGTGGCCCGGCCCCTCTCGGTGCTGCTGTCGCTGGTGTGGTTCCGGTGGCCGTTGTCCCAGCAGGCCTTCGTGTCGTGGGCCGGGCTCCGGGGGGCCGTGCCCATCGTCCTCGCGACGTTCCCCGTGACGGCGGGGGTGCCGGGCGCGGCGCGGATCTTCGACACCGTGTTCGTGCTGGTCGTCGTCTTCACGCTCGTGCAGGGCTGGTCCCTGCCCTGGGTGGCCCGGCGGTTGCGCATCGGGGCGCCGATCGCACCGCGGGAGATCCAGGTGGAGGCGGCGCCCCTGGAGGAGCTCGACGCCGAGCTGATGCAGATGCGGGTGCCGGAGGGGTCCCGCCTGCACGGCGTCTACCTGCCCGAGCTGCGGCTGCCCGAGGACGCCGCCGTGGTGCTCATCGTGCGGGACGGCCGGGCCTTCGTGCCGGACAGCACGACGCGGCTGATGCGCGGCGACCAGGCGCTGCTGGTGTCGGCCCGCGCCTCGCGGGCCGAGGCCGAGCGGCGGCTGCGGGCGGTCAGCCGTGCCGGCCGGCTGGCCATGTGGCGTGGGGAGGACGGCCGCCCCGACGTCACCGACTGACGCACGACCACCTTTCCCTGCGACGCACGTCCCCTGGCGGGTTGCCGTTCCAGCACGTCACCGGGTCTCCGGCGTGGGATCGTGGCGGCAGCACCCTGACTTCCCTCCCGGAGCGCCCCATGCGGTACCTGTTCCGACCACCGGCCACCGATGCGGCCGGGTTGCTGTCGCTGCCGTGGGAACAGCCGCTGGAGGAGTGGGACGAGGACCTGCTGCTCGACGTCCCCTCGCGCGGCATCTCCCGGCACGTCGTCCGCTTCGTCGCCGCCGAGGACCGGGTCTACGCGCTCAAGGAGATCGACGAGCGGCTGGCCCGGCACGAGTACGCGCTGCTCGCCCAGTTCGAGAGCGAGGGGTTGCCGACGGTCTCCGTGCTCGGCATCTGCATCGACCGGCCCGACGAGCAGCCGGCGATCCTGGTCACCCGGTACCTCGAGTACTCGATGTCCTACCGGTGGCTGTTCTCCGGCCGGCGCGGCGGCCAGTCGGCCGAGCAGCTGCTCGACACCATGGTCGTGCTGCTGGTGCGGCTCCACCTGGCCGGCGTCTTCTGGGGCGACTGCTCGCTCTCCAACACCCTCTTCCGCCTCGACGCCGGCGCCTTCGCCGCCTACCTGGTGGACGCGGAGACCGTCGAGCGCCACCCGCGGCTCTCACCGGGGCAGCGCCGCTACGACGTCGACCTCGCCCGGGAGCGCGTCGGCGCCGAGCTGCTCGACCTGCAGTTCGGCGGCCTGCTGCCCGAGGGGATCGACCCGGTCGAGGTGGCCGAGAGCCTGCCCCCCCGGTACGAGCTGCTCTGGGAGGAGGTCACCCGCGAGGAGGTCTTCCGCACCGACGAGCAGCGCTACCGCGTGGCCGAGCGCCTGCAGCGGCTCAACGAGCTCGGCTTCGACGTCGGTGAGGTGGAGCTCCGCACGACCGACGAGGGCACCCGGCTGCGCGTGCACACCCGGGTGGCCGAGCCCGGGCACAACCGCCGGGAGCTGTTCCGCCTCACCGGGCTGGAGGTCCAGGAGCGGCAGGCCCAGCGGCTGCTGAACGACGTCCGGGCCTTCCGCGCCTATCTGGAGCAGAAGTCGGGTCAGCCGGTGCCCGAGACGATCGCCGGCCACCGCTGGCTGGCCGAGGTGTACCAGCCGGTCGTCGACGCCATCCCCGAGCACCTGCGCGGCCGGCTCGAGCCGGCCGAGGTCTTCCACGAGGTCCTCGAGCACCGGTGGTTCCTGTCGGAGAAGGCCGGCCGCGACGTCGGGACGACGAAGGCCGCGCGCTCCTACTTGGAGAACGTCCTGCCGGGCATGCCGCAGGAGCTCACCACGCCCTCGGTCATCGCCGGCCGCGGATAGCCCGGCACGTGCGGCGCCCGACGGGGTCTCGGTCCGATCGCGATCGCTGCCTCGGGAGCCGTTCGAATTGACACCCCCTGTGAGCTGTATCACGCTCCGATGACCGTCGTGATCTCGGTCGGGCACGTGCCAATGGAGACGAGGACTCATGCCGAATGCTCCCGGTAAGAAGCGCCGGAGAAGAAGGGCAGCGGGTGCCGCGGCATCGCTGGTCGCGGTCTCGGCGTTGGCGGCCTGTGGCGGTGACTCGGGCGACGACAGGACGCTCACCTGGTACACGAACCCCGACTCGGGTGGGCAGGCGGAGATCGCCGCGCGCTGCACGGAGGCGGCGGGCGGCGCCTACACCATCGAGACGGCGCAGCTGCCCCGTGAGTCCTCGCAGCAGCGGGAGCAGCTCATCCGGCGGCTCGCGGCGGAGGACGACTCCATCGACCTGATGAGCCTGGACCCGCCCTACATCCCCGAGTTCGCCGAGGCCGGCTTCCTGGCCCCCGTCCCCGAGGACGTCGCCGAACGGGTGACCGAAGGCGTGGTGCAGAGCGCCGTCGAGGGGTCGACCTGGGACGACGAGCTCGTCGCGGTCCCGTTCTGGGCCAACACCCAGCTGCTCTGGTACAAGCAGTCGGTGGCCGAGGCCGCCGGGCTGGACATGGAGGAGCCGGTCACCTGGGAGCAGCTCGCGGCAGTGGCCGAGGAGGAAGGCACCCAGATCGCCGCCCAGGGCATCCGCGCCGAGGCGCTCACGGTCTGGGTCAACGCGCTCATCGAGGGGGCGGGCGGCTCGATCATCGAGGAGACCGCCGAGGCCCCGGAGGACATCGAGCTCGGCCTCCGGTCCGAGGCCGCCGTGGAGGCGGCCCGGGTGATGGAGTCGGTGGCCCCCGTCGGTGGCCCGGCGTTCTCCACCGCCGGCGAGGACGCCAACGTGACGGACTTCGAGGAGGGCGACGCGGCCTTCATGGTCAACTGGCCCTTCGTCTGGCCGCGGGCCCTGGGCGCCGTCGAGGCGGGCACGCTCGAGCCGTCCGTGCCCGAGGACTACGGGTGGGCGCGCTACCCGCGGACCGTCGAGGGCGAGGAGAGCAGGCCTCCCTACGGCGGGATCAACATCGGCGTCGGTGCCTTCAGCCAGAACACGGACCTGGCCTACGAGGCCGCCGAGTGCATCGTCTCCGAGGAGAACCAGACCTACTACTTCCTCACCAACGGGAACCCGGCGGCCCTGGCGTCGGTGTACGACGACCCCGAGGTGCTCGAGGAGTTCCCGCAGGCCCCGCTCATCCGGGAGTCGCTGGAGGCGGCCGCACCCCGGCCGCAGACGGTCTACTACAGCGAGGTCTCCGGGGCGCTGCAGCGCGTCTACCACCCGGCGAGCTCCGTCGAGCCGGGGGTCACCGGCGAGGAGGCCGCCGAGCTCATCCAGGCCGTCCTGGCAGGGGAGGAACTGCTGTGACCCAGACCACGCTTCCCCCGGTCAAGAAGACAGAACCGGTCTCGGCGCCCAAACGGGGGCTGAGCGACCGGTCGCGCAGCGAGCGCAAGCTCGGCTGGCTGCTGGCCGGCCCGGCGTTCGTGGTGATGCTGGCGGTCACCGCCTACCCGATCGCCCAGGCCATCTACGAGTCCCTGTACTCCTACCGGCTGACCGACCCGGCCAACCGGGAGTTCACCGGGCTGACCAACTACTGGGTGATCCTCACCGACCCGATCTGGTGGCAGGCCATCTGGGTCACCGTCTTCATCACGGTGGTCACGGTGGCGGTGGAGCTGGTGCTCGGCTTCGGGCTCGCCATGGTCATGGCCAAGGCGCTCAGCAACATCCGGCCGGTGGTGCGGGCGGCGATCCTCATCCCGTACGCGGTGATCACCGTGGTCTCCGCCTTCGCCTGGCAGTTCGCCTTCGACATCAACACCGGCTTCGTCAACTCCTGGTTCGCCTGGATCCCCGGGGTCACCGAGAACACCGACTGGTTCGGCGACAGGTGGCAGTCGCTGCTGGTGATCTGCCTGGCCGAGATCTGGAAGACCACCCCGTTCATCTCGCTCCTGCTGCTGGCCGGTCTGGCGCAGGTCCCCGAGGTGCTGCAGGAGGCGGCGAAGGTCGACGGCGCCACGTGGTGGCAGCGCCTGTGGCGGGTGACGATCCCGAACATGAAGGCGGCGATCATGGTCGCCCTGCTGTTCCGCAGCCTGGACGCCTTCCGGGTCTTCGACAGCATCTTCATCATGACCGGCGGCGCCAACGGCACGGAATCGGTGTCGTTCCTCGCCTACCGGCAGACGATCGCCCGGCTGGAGATCGGTCTCGGGTCCGCGGTCTCGGTGCTGCTGTTCCTCGTGGTGGTGCTGATCGCTTTCAGCTTCATCAAGGCATTCAAGGTCGACCTGGCCTCGACGCGGGGGGAGTGACGGTGTCCACTCGAAGAAAAGTCATGTGGTGGATCGGTGGCGCGATCATCGTCGTCTACGCGCTGTTCCCGATCGCCTGGATCATCTCCATCTCGCTGAAGGCCCCGTCGGACATCGCCAACGGCCAGTTCCTGCCGACCGACGTCTCCTGGGAGAACTACGAGACGATCCTGACCGGGAACGCCAGCGAGCTGTTCCTCCCGGCGCTCCGCAACTCGTTCGGCATCTGCCTCATCGCCACAGCGATCTCCTGCCTGCTGGCGATGTTCGCCGCGTACGCCATCGCCCGCCTGGACTTCCCGGGCAAGAAGGTCATCCTCTCGACGGCGCTGGCGGTGGCGATCTTCCCGGTCATCTCGATCGTGACGCCGCTGTTCAACGTGTGGCGGCAGATCGGTCTCTACGACACCTGGCCCGGCCTGATCCTCCCGTACCTGTCGCTGACCCTGCCGATCTCGATCTGGACGATGTCGGCGTTCTTCCGGGAGATCCCGTGGGAGATGGAGCAGGCCGCCCAGGTCGACGGGGCGACCACCTGGCAGGCGTTCCGCAAGGTGATCGTCCCGCTGGCCGCTCCTGGCGTCTTCACCACGGCGATCATCGCGTTCTTCATCGCCTGGAACGACTTCGTCTACGGCATCGTCCTGACCTCCACGGAGGCGGCCCGACCCGTACCCGCGGCGCTCGGGCTGTTCAGCGGTGCATCCCAGTTCGAGGACCCGACCGGCGCGATCGCGGCGGCGGCCCTGATCGTGACGGTCCCCGTCGTCGTCCTCGTGCTCCTCTTCCAGCGGCGCATCGTCGCCGGCCTGACCAACGGTGCGGTCAAGGGCTGACCGTCATGACCCCCACCAGCTGCACCTCATCGACCCACCGAGGGGACGAACACTGATGGCCTCCATCGAGATGAAGAACATCGTCAAGAAGTACGGCGACGGCTTCCCGGCGGTCAACGACGTCAGCCTGGACATCGCCGACGGGGAGTTCATGATCCTCGTCGGCCCGTCCGGCTGCGGGAAGTCGACGCTGCTGCGGATGATCGTCGGCCTCGAGGACATCACCAGCGGCGACATGATCATCGGCGGCAAGCGGGTCAACGACCTCGCACCCCGGGACCGCAACCTCTCGATGGTGTTCCAGAACTACGCCCTGTACCCGCACATGACGGTGTACGAGAACATCGCCTTCCCGCTGCGGCTGGCCAAGACCCCGGACGACGAGGTCCGCCGGAAGGTGGAGGCGGCGTCCGACGTGCTCGAGCTCAAGGAGCACCTGGAGCGCAAGCCGGCCAACCTCTCCGGTGGTCAGCGGCAGCGGGTCGCCATGGGTCGGGCCATCGTCCGCGACGCCGAGGCGTTCCTCTTCGACGAGCCGCTGTCCAACCTCGACGCCAAGCTCCGCGGGCAGATGCGCACCGAGATCTCCCGGCTGCAGCGCCGGCTGGGCATCACGACCGTCTACGTCACCCACGACCAGACCGAGGCCATGACGCTCGGCGACCGGGTCTGCGTGCTCCGCCAGGGGAAGATCCAGCAGGTCGCGTCGCCGCGCGAGCTGTACGAGCAGCCGGTCAACCTCTTCGTCGCCGGGTTCATCGGCTCCCCGCCCATGAACTTCCTGCCGGCGACCCCGGAGGGCAACCGGCTGCGGACCCCCTTCGGCGACATCGAGCTCGACGAGAAGCGCATGGCGGCCGTCGCCGGGCACGACCTGCTGCTGGTGGGGATCCGACCGGAGTACTTCGAGGACGCGTCCCTGGTCGACGAGGCCAAGCGCCCGGTGGGCTCGATCTTCCGGGCGCGGGTGGACGTCACCGAGTGGCTGGGTGACTCGCAGTACGCCTACATCCCCTACGACGCCCCCGACTCGATCAAGGTCCAGCTGCGCGAGCTGTCCAGGGAGCTCGACAGCGAGGAGCTGCGCACCCAGGCGATCGTGTCGATCGACGCGACCAGCCGGATCCGGGAGGGCCGCGAGGCGGAGTTCTGGCTGGACAGCCGCAAGGTGCACGTGTTCGACCCGGAGTCGGGGGAGAACCTCACCCGCGATCCCGAGGCCGGCGCCGAGCTCACCCGCATGGCGACACAGGACCGGGTCGAGCAGCTCGAGGACTCGCAGGCGGGCGGCGCGCGTGCCGATGGTGCACCCGCACGCGGGGCCCAGGTGGGCGGGGCCACGGCGGCCTCGGCCTGAGGACCGACCGCCCCTCGGCACCGATGGCGCGGGACGAGTGGTGGCGGGACGCCGTCGTCTACGAGGTGTACCTGCGGAGCTTCGCCGACTCCGACGGGGACGGGGTCGGCGACCTCGGCGGCCTGCGCCGTCGGCTGCCCTACCTGGCGGAGCTCGGCGTCGACGCCCTCTGGATCACCCCCTGGTACCCCTCGCCCATGGCCGACGGGGGGTACGACGTGGCCGACTACTGCGACATCGATCCTCGGTTCGGCACGCTGGCGGACGCCGACGCACTGCTCACCGAGGCGCACGCATGCGGCCTGCGCGTGATCACCGACCTGGTCGCCAACCACACCTCCGACCAGCACCCGTGGTTCCGTGCGGCCCTGGCCGCCGGGCCGGCATCGCCCGAGCGGAGCCGCTACTTCTTCCGCGACGGCCGGGACGGCGGATCGGTGCCGCCCAACGACTGGATCAGCGCCTTCGGCGGCCCGGCCTGGACGCGGGTGCGCGAGCCGGACGGCTCGCCGGGGCAGTGGTACCTGCACCTGTTCGCCCCGGAGCAGCCCGATCTGGACTGGGACCACCCAGGGGTCCGGGAGGATTTCGACGCGATCCTGAGGTTCTGGTTCGACCGGGGGATCGACGGCATCCGGGTCGATGCCGCCCCCGCGATGGCGAAGGCCGAGGGCCTCCCCGATGCCGGTCACGGCCCCGGGGCACTGTTCGAGTCCCGCAGCTGGGTGGGCAACCCGCACTGGGACGTCGACGGCGTGCACGAGATCTTCCGACGCTGGCGGCGCATCGGGGACAGCTACGAGGGCGGGCGGCTGTTCGTCACCGAGGCGGTGGTGAACGGTCCCGAGCGGCTCAGCCGCTACGTGCGGCCGGACGAGATGCACACCAGCTTCAACTTCGACTACCTGGCCGCACCGTGGGACGCCCGGCGCCTGCGCACGGTCATCGACGCCAGCCTCGCCGCCCTGGAGCCCGTCGGTGCCCCGGCGACCTGGGTGTTGTCCAGCCACGACGAGACCCGGCACGTCACACGCTTCGGGCGGGCCGAGAGCGCCGCCGCGACGATGGGCTTCGACGCCGGGGCGACCGGCACCGACCTCGCGCTGGGGCTGCGCCGCGCCCGTGCCGCCGCGCTGCTCACTCTCGCGTTGCCGGGGTCCGCCTACGTCTACCAGGGCGAGGAGCTGGGGCTGCCCGAGGTGGAGGACCTGCCGGTGGACGTGCTGCAGGACCCGACCTGGGAGCGCTCCGGCCGCACCGCCCGGGGCCGCGACGGTTGCCGGGTACCGCTGCCCTGGGAGGGGAGCCGCCCTCCGTTCGGCTTCACCGTGGACGGGGTCGAGCCCTGGCTGCCGCAACCTCCGGGGTGGGCGTCCCTGACGGTGGCCGCCCAGTGGGCCGACCCCACCTCGACCCTGTCGCTGTACCGCGCCGCCCTGGGGCTCCGCCGGCGCACACCCGGCCTGCGTGGCGCGAGCTTCTCCTGGCGGACGACGGCCGACGACGTCCTCGCCTTCGACCGCGGGCCGTCCTTCCGGTGCGTGGTCAACCTCTCGGGCGAGCCGCTGGACCTGCGCGGCGCGGGCCGTCGGCTCCTCTCCAGCGAGCCCGGTGCGGAGCTGCTGGCGCCCGACACGGCGGTCTGGCTGGACCCCGGCGCGTCCTAGCCGCTCCGGCCAGCCGGGGCCGGCGGCCGGCCCGCGCGCGGCTATCGTCGTCGGCACCGCCGGGTCAGCCGGACGGTGCCCATCCATCGAGGAGCCCGACCTGTCCGAGCACGCCGATCCGGCCGACGGCGCGACCGGCGGCTCCTCCGCCGTGGAGCCGGCCGGCCGCCCCCGCACCCGGTTGCTGCTCTCCCTGGCCGCCGTCGTCCTGGTGCTCGACCTGGTCACCAAGGTCGTCGTCGTGGCCACCATCGAGCCGGGGGAGGACATCCGCGTCCTCGGCGGGGCCCTTTACCTCACCAACCTGCGCAACACCGGGGCCGCGTTCTCCTTCGCGGAGGGCGCCACGGTGGTGTTCAGCCTGATCGCGGTCGTCGCCGCCGTGGTCATCGTGCGGGTCGCCCGCCGCCTGCGGTCGGCCGGCTGGGCGGTGGCGCTGGGGCTGGTCCTCGGCGGGGCCGTGGGCAACCTCGTCGACCGGGTGTTCCGCGACCCGGGGTTCCTGCGCGGCGGCGTCGTCGACTTCCTCTCGGTGTTCGGTCCCGACGGGCGCGTGTTCCCGGTGTTCAACGTCGCCGACTCGGCCATCGTCTGCGGCGGAATCCTCGGCGTCCTCCTGGCGCTGCGCGGCATCGAGTTCGACGGCACCCGCAGCGGCGCCGGCGACCGGCCCGGCGCCGCCTGAGGGAGAGCCGCTCCGGTCCCTCTCCCCGGTCGGCAGTCACAATGGGGGACGTGACCAGCACTCCCGGCCTGCACCGGGCCCTCCCGGTGCCCGACGGCCTGGAGGGCCAGCGGGTGGACCAGGCCCTGTCCCGGCTCTTCGGCCTGACCCGCACTGCGGCGGCCGACCTCGCCGACGAAGGCCGCGTCGTCGTCGACGGCCGGGTCCGCGGCAAGGGGGACCGGCTCACCGGCGGCAGCTGGCTGGAGGTCGAGCTGCCGCCGCCACCCGGCGAGCCCGCGCCCCCGCAGCGGGTCGAGGGGATGACGGTCCTGCACGACGACGACGACCTCGTGGTCGTCGACAAGCCGGTCGGGGTCGCCGCCCACCCGAGCCCCGGCTGGGAGGGGCCCACGGTCATCGGGGGTCTGGCCGCCGCCGGCTACCGCGTCTCCACCTCCGGCGCCGCCGAGCGCCAGGGCGTGGTGCACCGCCTGGACGCCGCCACGACCGGCGTCATGGTGGTCGCGAAGAGCGAGCGGGCCTACACCGCGCTCAAGGCGGCCTTCAAGGAGCGCACGGTCGAGAAGGGCTACCACGCCCTCGTGCAGGGCCACCCCGACCCGTCGCGCGGCACCATCGACGCGCCGATCGACCGGCACCCGCGGCACGACTGGAAGTTCGCCGTCGTCAGCGGGGGGCGGCCGTCGGTGACGCACTACGAGGTCGTGGAGGCGTTCGCCGCCGCCAGCCTGGTCGACATCCGGCTGGAGACCGGCCGCACCCACCAGATCCGCGTGCACTTCTCCGCGCTCCGGCACCCCTGCGTGGGCGACACGACCTACGGGGCGGACCCCACGCTCGCCGCCCGGCTCGGCGTGGCCCGCCAGTGGCTGCACGCGGTGCGGCTGGGCTTCCCCCACCCGGCCGACGGGCAGTGGGTCGAGTTCACCAGCGAGTACCCGCCCGACCTCGCCGGCGCGCTGGCCCTGCTGCGCGCCGAGGCCTGACCTCCTGCCGGTGACGAGCCTGCCGGTCGCCCTCGACGCCTTCGGCCCGGCGGCGCTGGCCGCGGTGGTCGTGGCGGCCTACCTGGTGGTGGGCGAGCCCGTCGTCGGGCACGTGCTGCACCGTCGGTTCGAGGGGCGGTTGCGCACCGACGCCGGGGCGCGCCGGTCGTTCTACCGGCGGCTGCTGGTGCTCGAGTGGGGCCTCGCCGTCGTCGCCTTCGTCGTCTGGCTGGCCTCGCCCGGGGTCGACGCCGCGGCCGTGGGGTTGGTCTGGCCGCGGGAGTGGCCCGGTCCCGTGTCCGCGGTGGTGGTCCTCGCCGTGCTGCTGCTCGTCGTCGCCTCCACCCGACAGTTGCGGGCCGGCGCCCTGCTGGAGGCGGCGCGGCCGGCCCGGCGCCCCGGCGAAGGGCGCCACGCCGAGCCACCCGGTCAGTCCACGCTCGCGCTGCTGCCCCGGACCGAGGGGGAGCGGCGGCTGTTCATCCTCGTCGGCGTCACCGCCGGGGTGTGCGAGGAGTGGCTGTACCGGGGGTTCTTCCTGGCGGTGGTCGCGGCCATGGCCGGCGGTCCGCCCACCTGGTCGCTGGTGGTCGTCGCCGCGGTGGCCTTCGGACTCGCGCACGCCTACCAGGGGCGGGCAGGGATCGTCCTGACCGGCGTGCTCGGCGGGGTGATGGCGCTGCTGTACCTGGACACCGGCTCGCTGCTGCTGCCGGTGCTGCTGCACGCGGTCATCGACCTGCGCTTCCTGCTCGTCCCCGCCAGCGCGCTCCCGGCGTCGGTGCACGAGGCGGGCGGGCCGCCGGGCCGCTGACCGGCCCCGGCCGGGAGGACGCCACAATGGGTGCCGTGCCCAGCCCCGCCGCGCAGGTCGCCACCCCCGCGGACCGGGCGGAGGTCGTGGCCCTGCGCACCCGCGTCTTCGTGGACGAGCAGGGCGTCCCGCCGGAGATCGAGCAGGACGACGCCGACGCCACGGCCCTGCACGTGCTCAGCCGCGACGGCTCGGGGCGGGTGGTGGCGACGGGGCGGCTGCTGCTCGACGGCGCCACCGCGCGGATCGGCCGGATGGCCGCCGACGCCGCGGTGCGGGGCCGCGGCCACGGGGCCGCCGTCCTGGCCGAGCTGCACCGCCAGGCGCTCGCCGGGGGCGCCACCGAGGTGGTCCTGCACGCCCAGCTGCCGGCCCGCCGGTTCTACGAGCGCGCGGGCTACGCGGCCGTCGGCGAGGTGTACGAGGAGGCCGGCATCGCGCACGTGACCATGCGTCGTCGCCTGCCGTGACGGCCCCGTCCCGAGCCTGCGAGGGATGAGGAGGACGGGGTCCCTTCTGTGAGAAGACACGTTCTGTCAGACCCTCGAAGTAGACACCTACCAGTGCGAGGATCGACGCACCGGCCCGCCGGTGCCTGCCGCCCCCCGCACGCACCGCCGGTCTTCCCCGCCGGTCGCCCGCCGCGTGACGCCGGCCGGGCACGCACGACCCGTGAGGAGCCAGACCCCCTGTGAGCAGCCCGTCCGATTCGTTCGTGCACCTGCACGTGCACACCGAGTACTCGATGCTGGACGGTGCGGCGAAGCTGCCGGAGGTCACCAAGGCCGCGGCCGAGCACGGGATGCCGGCGCTGGCCATGACCGACCACGGCAACGTCTTCGGCGCCTACGACTTCTACAAGCAGGCGAACGCGGCCGGTGTGAAGCCGATCATCGGCATGGAGGGCTACTACACGCCGGGCTCGCGCTTCGACCGGGCGCCCTTCGACTTCGGCGACAACCTCATCGACGAGGAGGGTGACGGCGGGTCCAACCGGGGCAAGGCCGCCTACACCCACATGACGCTGCTGGCCCGCACCACCGAGGGCATGCACAACCTGTTCCGCATCTCCTCGCTGGCCAGCCTGGAGGGGCAGTACCGCAAGCCGCGGTTCGACCGCGACCTGCTGGAGCGCTACGGCAAGGGCCTGATCGCCACCACCGGCTGCCCGTCGGGCGAGGTCAACATGTGGCTGCGCGCGGGCAAGGAGGACAAGGCCCGCCAGGCGGCCGCCGACTTCCAGGACATCTTCGGGCGGGAGAACTTCTACGCCGAGCTGATGGACCACGGCCTGTCCATCGAGAAGAAGACCCGCCCGGCGCTGCTGGCGATCGCCAAGGACCTCGGCATCCCGCTGCTGGCCACCAACGACCTCCACTACACGCACAAGGAGGACGCCGAGGCCCACGACGCCCTGCTGTGCATCCAGACCGGCTCGCGGCTCAACGAGCCGAACCGCTTCAAGTTCAACGGTGACGGCTACTACCTGAAGTCCGCCGCCGAGATGCGCGCGCTGTTCACCGGCGACCTCCGCGAGGCCTGCGACAACACCCTGCTGGTCGCCGAGCAGTGCGAGGTGAGCTTCACCGAGGGCGCCGACCTCATGCCCCGCTTCCCCCTGCCCCCGGGGGAGGACGAGACCTCCTGGTTCGTCAAGGAGGTCGAGCGCGGCCTGCACAAGCGCTACCCGAGCGGCATCCCCGACCACGTGCGCAAGCAGGCCGACTACGAGGTCGGGATCATCACCCAGATGGGCTTCCCGGGGTACTTCCTCGTGGTCGCCGACTTCATCAACTGGGCGAAGGACAACGGCATCCGCGTGGGGCCCGGCCGTGGATCCGCCGCGGGCTCGCTGGCCGCCTACGCCATGGGCATCACCGACCTCGACCCGCTGCAGCACGGGCTGATCTTCGAGCGGTTCCTCAACCCCGAGCGCGTCTCCATGCCCGACGTCGACATCGACTTCGACGACCGCCGGCGCGGCGAGGTCATCCAGTACGTCTCGAAGAAGTACGGCGAGGAACGGGTCAGCCAGATCGTCACCTACGGGACGATCAAGGCCAAGGCCGCGATCAAGGACGCCGCCCGGGTGCTCGACCGGCCCTACTCCGTGGGCGACGAGCTGACCAAGCTCATGCCGCCGGACGTGATGGGCAAGGGCATCCCGCTCTCGGGGGTCTTCGACCCGGCCCACCCGCGCTACAAGGAGGCCGCGGAGTTCCGCGCCCGCTACGAGTCCGACCCCGGCGCCGCCGAGGTGGTCGACCAGGCCCGCAAGCTCGAGGGGCTGAAGCGCCAGTGGGGCGTGCACGCGGCCGGCGTCATCATCGGCCGCTACCCGCTCATCGACTCGATCCCGATCATGCGGCGCGAGGCCGACGGCGCGGTCATCACGCAGTTCGACTACCCGACCTGCGAGACGCTCGGCCTGCTCAAGATGGACTTCCTGGGCCTGCGCAACCTCACGGTCATCGACGACGCGCTGCGCAACATCGTGATCAACGGCAAGGAGCCGGTCGACCTCGACGAGATCAGCAAGGACCTCACCGACCCGAACACCTACGCGCTGCTCAGCCGCGGTGACACCCTCGGGGTCTTCCAGTTCGACGGCGGGCCGATGCGCTCGCTGCTGCGGCTCATGCGGCCGGACAACTTCGAGGACATCTCGGCCGTCGGCGCCCTCTACCGCCCGGGTCCGATGGGCGCGAACTCGCACACCAACTACGCGCTGCGCAAGAACGGCCAGCAGGAGATCACCCCGATCCACCCGGAGCTGGCCGAGCCCCTGGAGGAGATCCTCGGCCAGACCTACGGCCTGATCGTCTACCAGGAGCAGGTCATGGCCATCGCGCAGAAGGTCGCCGGGTACTCGCTCGGCAAGGCCGACCTGCTGCGCCGCGCGATGGGCAAGAAGAAGAAGTCGGTCCTGGACGCCGAGTTCGTCGGCTTCGAGGCGGGGATGAAGGCCAACGGCTTCTCCGGCGCCGCGATCAAGACGCTCTGGGACATTCTCGTCCCGTTCGCCGACTACGCGTTCAACAAGGCCCACTCGGCCGCCTACGGCCTGGTCTCGTACTGGACGGCCTACCTCAAGGCCAACTACCCGGCCGAGTACATGGCCGGGCTGCTCACCAGCGTCCAGGACGACAAGGACCGCCGGCCGATCTACCTGGCCGAGTGCCGTCGGATGGGCATCAAGGTCCTTCCGCCGGACGTCAACGAGTCGTCGTGGGACTTCACCGCCGTCGGCACCGACATCCGCTTCGGGCTGGCGTCGGTCCGCAACGTCGGCACCAACGTCGTGGAGTCGATCGTCAAGGCGCGCGAGGAGAAGGGCGCGTTCAAGGACTTCGCCGACTTCATGCGCAAGATCGACACCGTGGCCTGCAACAAGAAGGTCATCGAGTCCCTGGCCAAGGCCGGTGCCTTCGACTCGCTCGGCCACTCGCGCCAGGGCATCGTCGCGATCCACGCGCAGGCCGTCGACTCCGCGATGGGGCTCAAGCGCAAGGAGGCCGAGGGCCAGTTCGACCTCTTCGGCAGCTTCGGCGAGGGGGACGCGGCCGACGACCCCTTCGGCAACGCGCTGGACATCACCATCCCGACCGCCGACTGGTCCAAGAGCGAGCGGCTGATGTTCGAGCGCGACATGCTCGGCCTCTACGTCTCCGACCACCCGCTGCACGGGGTCGAGCACGTGCTGGCGGCCAACGCCGACACACCCATCGCCGAGATCAACGCCGGCGGGGTCGAGGACGGCGCCAACGTGACCATCGCCGGCATCCTCACCTCGGTCTCGCCGCGGACCAACAAGCAGGGCGCCCCGTGGGCGATCGCGACGCTGGAGGACCTCGAATCGGGCATCGAGGTCCTGTTCTTCCCCAAGACCTGGGCCGAGGTCTCGGAGAAGGTGGTCCGCGACCAGATCGTCGTGGTCAAGGGCCGGATCAGCCGGCGCGACGAGCAGCCGTCGCTGTTCGGGTCGGAGGTGAGCATCCCGGAGCTCACCGAGGGCGCGCGCGGCCCCGTGCTCGTCTCGATGGCGGCGGCGCGCTGCACCCCACCGGTGGTCGAGCGGCTCCGCGAGGTGCTCGGCAGCCACCCGGGCACCACGGAGGTGCAGCTCAAGTTGGTCAACGGCGGCCGGGAGACCGTGCTGCGGCTCGACCAGGGGCTGCGGGTGCGTCCCAGCCCCGCCCTGATGGGGGACATCAAGGCCCTCCTCGGGCCGACGAGCGTCGCGCTGCTCTGAACGAGGGCCCCCTGCGGGAGGGTCGGGCGCGGTCCCCGGCGGAGCCGTTGTTCACTGGGACGGTGACCACCCCACCGCTGCCCCTCCAGCCCGCCCCGGGGGTGCCCGTGCACGCCTACTGGCGGGGCTGGACGGAGGTGCGGCAGGACCTGCACGCCGCCCGGACGCTGGTGGTGGGATTGGCGCTCGCCGGCCTGCCCGTGGGGGCGCTCTGGTGGCTGCTGGCGCCTCGCGCCGAACTGCGGGTCACCGACACCGGGCCGGTCGTCGTCGGGCCACCCGCGGCGGAGGTCCGCGTCGCCGACGACGCCGTCCTCGTGCTCCTGCTCCTCGGGCTCGGCCTGCTGGCCGGTGCGGCGGCGTGGCGGGTGCGCCGCGCTCGCGGGGTGGGGATGCTGGTCGCCCTCTCGGTCGGGGGCTCGGTCGCCGCCGTCCTCGCCTGGCAGACCGGTGAGCTGCTCGCCCCCTCGCCGACCGAGGCGCAGCTGTCCGAGGTCGGTGCCCAGGTCACCACGGGGCTGGTGCTGAGCTCGCTGCCCGGCCTGGCCGCTGCGCCGTTCGCCGCGTTGCTGGTCTACCTGGGTTGCGCGCTCCTGGCCGCCGACGACGGCCTCGGGCGCACCTGGACCCCGCCCGGGGCCCGCACGGGCTGAACAGGCCGGGGGCCTCCCTCAGTTCACCGTCATCGGGGTGGCGAACTGCTGCAGCGGCGCGGGTACAGCGCCCAGCGTCTGCAGGAGGGTGAGCTCCCGGCGCAGCAGCCGGGACTCCGCGGCCAGCCGTCGGCGGGTCGCGGACTCGGCGAGCAGCGACTGCCGGTCCTCGGTGGTGAGCAGCGCCGAGGAGGCGACCAGCCAGGACAGCGCCGCCGGGTCGTCCCCGGCCGCGGCGAGCCGCACCGCCGCCTCCACGCCGTCCCCGGTCGCGCCGGCGCCCAGGGCCGACACCTCGGCCACGTAGCGCGTGAACAGGTCACCCACCCCCCGCGCCAGGAGATCCAGCGACCCCCGGGCGACCGAGGTGGCCACCTCGTCCGCGGGCGGCACCAGCGAGCGGTCGCCGTCGGTCACCGACTCGGCGTCCCCGGCGGCCTCCTCGGCGGCCTCCTCCTCGGCGAGCCACTCGACCTCGGCCTGCAGGTAGGGCGGATCCTCGCCGACGACGACGTCCAGGAGCCGGAACCGCTCGCCGCCGACGGTCACGATGCGGAAGCCGCCGTCGGACTGGGGCTGCACCCGCTGCAGGCGCGCGGTGCACCCGATGTCGTAGAGCGCTGCCGCCGGGGCCACCCGCTCGACCTCCCAGCCCTGCCGGATCGCGACCACGCCGAAGAAGCGGCGGTCGCCGTGCTCGGGGCGGTCCATGAGGTCGCGCATGAGGCGGCGGTAGCGGGGCTCGAAGATCTGCAGCGGCAGGACGACCCCCGGGAACAGGGGGCGGCCCAGCGGGAACAGCGGGATCAGCTCGCCCATCCCGGCAAGCCTACGGGCCGCGCGCGTCTCGCCCGTGCGGGCGCTCCGGGGACGCCGGACGGCGCTGGATACCCTGGGACCCGCGTCGCACCACCCGATCCGACTCCGGAGGCCTCCGTGCTGGCACGCATCGACCTGCGTGGGAACGCGCTGCCCGGCGTGCGAGAGCTCGCCGGACTGCTGCCGCGGGCCGCCACCGACATCGACTCGGTGCTCGCCACCGTCCGCCCGCTGTGCGAGGACGTGCGACTGCGGGGGGCGCAGGCGGTGCGCGAGATCACCGCCCGGCTCGACGGCGTGGACGCCGAGGACTTCGCCGTCCCGCAGGAGGCGCTGACCCGCGCGCTCGCCGAGTGCGACCCGACGCTGCGCGAGGCCCTGGAAGAGTCGATCGCCCGGGTGCGGAAGGTGCACTCGGACCAGCGGCGCAGCGACGTCACCACGGAGGTCGTCCCCGGCGGGACGGTGACCGAGCGCTGGCTCCCCGTCCGGCGGGTGGGGCTCTACGTGCCCGGTGGGCTGGCGCCGTTGCTGTCCAGCGTCGTCATGAACGTGGTGCCCGCGCAGATCGCCGGCGTCGAGTCGATCGCGGTGGCCTCCCCGCCGCAGCGGGACAACGGCGGCCTGCCCGACCCCGGGGTGCTCGCCGCCTGCGCACTGCTGGGCGTCACCGAGGTCTACGCCGTCGGCGGGGCGCAGGCCATCGCCGTCTTCGGGTACGGCGCCGGTTCGTGCGAGCCGGTCGACATGGTGACCGGCCCCGGCAACGTCTACGTGACCGCCGCCAAGCGGCTGCTGCGCGGGCTGATCGGCATCGACTCCGAGGCCGGGCCCACCGAGGTCGCGATCCTCGCCGACGACACCGCCGACCCGGCGCACGTGGCGGCCGACCTGATCAGCCAGGCGGAGCACGACCCCCTGGCCGGGGCGGTCCTCGTGACGTCGAGCGAGGAGCTGGCCGACGCCGTGCTCGCCCTGGTGCCCGGGCAGGTCGCCGCCACCAAGCACTCCGACCGGATCACCACCGCTCTGGACGGCACCCAGTCGGGCGTCGTGCTGGTCGACGACCTCGAGGCGGGGCTGCGGGTCGTCGACGCCTACGCCGCCGAGCACCTGGAGATCCAGACCCGCGACGCGCGCGACGTCGCGATGCGGGTGCGCAACGCCGGGGCGATCTTCGTCGGCGCCTGGTCGCCGGTCTCGCTCGGTGACTACATCGCCGGGTCCAACCACGTGCTGCCCACCGGGGGGTGCGCGCGGCACTCCAGCGGCCTGTCGGTGCAGTCCTTCCTGCGCGGCATACACCTGGTCGAGTACGACGAGCAGGCGCTGGCCGACGTCGCCGGGCACGTCGACGCCCTCGCCGGCGCCGAGGACCTCCCGGCGCACGCGGCCGCGGTGCGGGTCCGGCAGCGGTCGTGACGTCGCTCGACGAGCTCCCGCTGCGGCCGGAGCTGCGCGGCCGCACGCCCTACGGCGCCCCGCAGCTGCCGGCCACCCACCGGCTCAACACCAACGAGAACCCGCACCCGCTGCCGGCCGAGCTGCTGGCCGACCTCGGCGCGGCGCTGGGGCATGCGGCGCTGGAGCTCAACCGGTACCCCGACCGGGACGCCGTCGCGCTGCGCGCCGACCTCGCCGCCTACCTCACCCGGACCGGCGGCCTGGCGGTCGGTCCCGCGCAGGTGTGGGCGGCCAACGGCTCCAACGAGGTGCTGCAGCAGGTCCTGCAGGCGTTCGGGGGCGCGGGCCGCACGGCGCTGGGGTTCACGCCGTCGTACTCGATGCACCCGATCATCGCTGCGGGCACCGGCACGGCGTGGGTCGACGGCCACCGGGCGGCCGACTTCACGATCGACACCGCGGCCGCCGTCGCCCAGGTGCGCGAGGTGCGGCCCGACGTCGTCTTCGTCACCAGCCCGAACAACCCGACCGGCACGGCCGTGGACCTGGCGACGGTCGCCGCCCTGTACGAGGCGACCGAGGGGGTGCTCGTCGTCGACGAGGCCTACGCGGAGTTCGCCCGGGCGGGGACCCCGTCGGCGCTCACGCTGCTCCCGGGCCGGCCGCGGCTGATCGTGAGCCGCACGATGAGCAAGGCGTTCGGCATGGCCGGCCTGCGGCTGGGCTACCTGGCCGCGGACCCCGCCGTCGTCGACGCCCTCCAGCTGGTGCGGCTGCCGTACCACCTGAGCTCGCTCACCCAGGCCGCCGCGCGGGCGGCGCTGGCGCACACCGACGCCCTGCTGGCGACCGTCGACGCGGTCAAGGCCCAGCGCGACCGCATCGTGGCGGCGCTGCCGGCCCTGGGGCTGACCAGCGTGGCCAGCGACGCGAACTTCGTGCTCTTCGGCCACTTCGCCGACGCACCGGCCGCCTGGCGGGCGCTGCTGGACCGGGGGGTGCTCGTGCGGGACGTCGGGCTGCCGGGGTGGCTGCGGGTGACCGCCGGCACCGCCGAGGAGACCGACGCGTTCCTCACCGCGCTGGGTGAGGTCGCGCCGGACCACCGCACGACTCTGGGAGACTGACCCCCATGACCCGCACCGCACGCGTCGAGCGCCAGACCAACGAGACCAAGCTCGTGGTGGAGCTCGACCTCGACGGCACCGGCAGCAGCTCCGTCAGCACGGGCGTGGGCTTCTACGACCATATGCTCACCGCGCTGTCCAAGCACAGCGGCATCGACCTCACCGTGCGGGCCGACGGCGACCTGCACATCGACGCGCACCACACGGTCGAGGACGTCGCCATCGCGCTGGGGCAGGCGTTCGCCGAGGCGCTGGGGGACAAGCGCGGGATCACCCGCTACGGCGACGTGACCATCCCGATGGACGAGGTGCTCGCCCAGGCCGCCGTCGACCTCTCCGGGCGGCCGTACTTCGTGCACGCCGAGCCCGAGAACATGACGCCGATGATCGGGCCGGACTACCCGACGTCGCTGACCAAGCACGTGCTCGAGTCGTTCGCCTTCAACGCGCGGATCAGCCTGCACGTGCGGGTGCTCTACGCCGGCCGGGACGCGCACCACATCGTCGAGGCCCAGTTCAAGGCGCTGGCGCGGGCGCTGCGCGCGGCCGTGGCGATCGATCCCCGGGTCACCGACGTGCCCTCGACCAAGGGCGCGCTGTGATCCCGCGCGGCCGGCGGTGAACGCGGGGCTGCCCCTGCTCCTGCTGGGTGGGTTCCTGCTCGGTGGGGCGTGGAGCATCTGGCGGGCGGACGACGACAGCGTCGGGCGCACCGGCCCGCAGATCGTCTTCGCGGTCATCCTGCTCCTCGCCGCCGTGCTGGCCAGCGCGGCGGGCATCCTGCGCCTGATCTGAGCCGGGCGTGCGCCCGGCCGACGAGGAGCGGTTCCTCGGGATCGTGACGGCCGACCCGACGGTGCGGGCCGTGCTCGAGCGAGCCCCGGTCCTCGGCGTGGGCGAGTGGTGGCTCACCGCCGGGGTGCTGTTCCAGACGGTGTGGAACGACCTGACCGGCCGGCCGCCGGGCAGCGGCATCCGTGACGCCGACTTCTTCTACTTCGACCCCGACACCTCCTGGGAGTCGGAGGACGCGGTGATCCGCGCGGGCGCCGAGCTCTTCGGCGACCTGCCCGTGCCGGTGGAGATCCGCAACGAGGCCCGGGTGCACCTCTGGTACGAGGCCCGCTTCGGGGTGCCGGCGGTGCCGTTCCGCGACTGCGCCGACGCCATCGACCACTTCGCGGCCGTGTGCTGCTGCTACGGCATCCGGGTCGACGGCGCCGGCGGCCTGCAGGTCTACGCGCCGCACGGCTACGCCGACCTGTTCGACCTGGTGGTGCGACCCAACCGGCGGCTGGCGCCCCGGCACGTCTACGAGGCCAAGGCCGCGCGGTGGCAGCAGCAGTGGCCCGAGCTCACCGTCGTCCCGTGGAGCGGGACCCCGGCTCGCTGAACGTGCCCGCGGCTCACCCTGCTCGGGAGTTGGCCGGCTCTGCGCTGATGCGGGGGAGTATCAGGATCTCGGTGCCGTCGGGCCGGTAGGGCGCCATCGGCCGTCGGGTTGTCGTTCGACGCGGAACCCGTGGTGGATCTTGGTGTGGTGCCGTTCGCAGAGCAGGGCTGAGTTCTCCAGCGAGGTGTCCCCGCCGTCGGCCCAGTGCACGATGTGGTGGACGTCGCACCAGTGGGTGGGGGCGTGGCAGCCGGTGAACGAAAGGACCCCTCCGCCCCCCGCCACTCGCAAGCTCGCGGCGGGCCCCTGCGAAGGGGCCGAACGCGGCCGACGTCGAGGGGTTGGCCTTCGGGGCCCAGCACGATGCGGGTGACGGTGCCGTCGCAGGCCAGCCAACGGGCCCGGGCCGCGGAGATCGTCGCCCCGAAGCCGAGGGTGGCCGCGCCGGGGCCGGTGTCCGGGTCGATGAGGTCCTCCAGGTCCACCCGGACCACCACCTGGGGTTTGTGGGTGCGCAGCACCGGCAGGGTGCCCGCGGCCAGGGCGTTGTCGGCGAGCTGCACGAGGGCGTCGCCCTGCTGCTGGGCGCGGGTCCGGGTGTCCCCGGCGGGCCGGGCGGCCTGCAGCAGGGACTCGACCGCGGCCTGGACCTTCTCCCCGCCCACGGCGTCCAGTTCGCCGCGGAAGGAGACCGACCCGTCGGCGTGCTTGACGAAGGTGAGGGAGCGTCCCTCGGTGGGATCGGGTTCGAGCCCACCAGGATCGAGCCGGGCCAGGTAGTGGGCCACGACCTGGCGCAGCTCGGCGTGCGGGCGGCTCGCGGCCACCTCCGCCAGCGCGGCATCGACCCCGGCGAGGTCGACGTCCTGGGCCGCGGCGGCGGCCAGGTTCCCCGGGGTGGCTACCGCGGCGATCACCACCACCGCCTCGGCGGTGATCGCCCCCGCGGCGAAGGCCGCGGCCACCGCCGGCAGCTCCGGCAGCGCCCGGCCCGAGCGCACCAGCCGCGACGCCGCGCCGGCCGAGAGCAGCGCGTGCCCGCGCAGCCAGGAGGCCATCGAGGCCTTCCCGTCGTGCTCGGCGGCCTGGGTGACCTCGCACTCCCGCACCCGGCGGGCCACCTGCGCGGCCAGCCGGTTGGACGCGGTGAGCAGCGCACCCAGCTGCTCGATCAGCTGCGGGCCGAACGCGCCGTCGAGCCGTTCGGCGGCCAGGTCGTCCAGCGCGGCGACCAACCGGTCCACCGCGCCCTCCGCACCTGTCGAACGAATGTGCGAATAATACCGCCGATCGGCCTCCGCCGCTGCATGAATCTGCAGGTCAGCGACTTGTCCACAGATGCCGGGATCAACTTGACGGGGACGGCGATCGGTCCTCGGGGGGGGCGCGGGAACACGTGAGGGGGCTCCGGCGCTGGTCGGTAGCGTGGCAGGCGTGAAGAAGGTGGCGGTCCTCGACTACGGCTCGGGCAACCTGCGCTCCGCGGAGCGCGCCCTGCAGCGGGTCGGCGCCGAGGTCACGGTGACCTCCGACGCGCAGACGGCGCTGGACGCCGACGGCCTCGTGGTCCCCGGCGTCGGCGCGTTCGCCGCCTGCATGGCGGGGCTGGACGCCGTCGACGGCCGCCGCATCATCGGCCGCCGGCTCGCGGGCAGCCGGCCGGTGCTGGGAATCTGCGTCGGCATGCAGATCCTCTTCGAGCGAGGCGTCGAGCACGGCGTGGACGCCGAGGGCTGCGGCGAGTGGCCCGGCGTCGTCGAGCCGCTCGAGGCGCCGGTGCTGCCGCACATGGGCTGGAACACCGTGCAGGCGCCGCGGGACAGCGTGCTGTTCGCGGGGCTGGCCGACCAGCGCTTCTACTTCGTCCACTCCTACGGCGTGCGGAACTTCCCGCTCGGCCAGGACGGCGTCCCCTCGCCGCTGGCCAAGCCGTTGGTGACCTGGGCCGAGCACGGCGACCGGTTCGTCGCGGGTGTGGAAAACGCCGCCCTCTCGGCCACCCAGTTCCACCCCGAGAAGAGCGGGGACGCGGGGGCCCAGCTGCTCACCAACTGGCTGCACAGCCTCGACTGAGGTGGCTCAGCTGCGCAGGTAGCTGGCCCCGTTGACGTCGATGATCGTGCCGGTGGAGAAGCGGGCCTCCGGAGACGCCAGCCAGAGCACCGCGGCGGCGACCTCCTCGGGCCGCGCCACCCGGCCGTAGGGCGACTGCGCCCGCACCGCGTCGCCGCCCGGGCCGTCGAGGACGTCGCGCGCCATCTCCGTCTGCACGAACCCCGGTGCGACGCTGCCCACGCTGATCCCGTGCGGGGCGAGCGCCTGGGCCATCGACTGCCCGAACGCGTTGAGGCCCGCCTTGGCGGCGCCGTAGGCGGGGGTGGCCGGCTCGCCCCGGAACGCGCCCCGGCTGGTCACGTTGACGACCGCGCCACCGCCGGCGGCGACCAGGTGCGGCACCGCCCGGAAGGTCGCGTGCATCGCGCCGACCAGGTTCACCTGCAGCGTGCGGGCCACCACCGCCTGCCAGTCGGCCCAGGAGGTCTCCAGCGGCGGGTGCGGGGTGAAGACGCCGGCGTTGTTGACCAGCACCTGCAGCCCGCCCAGGGCGGCGGCGGCCTCGTCGACCGCCGCTGCGACCGCCTCGGCGTCGGCGACGTCGGCCTGGACGACGGCGTGCCCGCGGCCGGGCAGCTCGGCGGCGACCCGCTCCGCGGCCTCCCGCGAGGTGCCGGAGTGCACGGCGACCCGGTCGCCACGGGCGGCGAAGGCGAGCGCGATGGCCCGCCCGATGCCGCGGGACGCGCCCGTGACGAGGACGGCGCGGGACTCCGGGGCGCTGGTCATGGCGGCAGTCAACCAGCCGCGTCGGCCGCGCCTGCCCCGCCGGGGTGCGCCCGCGCCCTAGGGTGCGCGGGTCCCCGTCCGAGGAGGTCCCGTGCCCGCCGAGCGCCTGTCCCGCCCCGGCCGCCCGGTCGGGCTCGCCGTCGTGGCGCTGCTCCTGGCGCTCGCCGCCTGGACCGTCGCAGGGCTGCAGCCGCCGGACCCGCGCCCCGCCGACGCCCCGCCCGCTGAGTTCAGCGCCGCCCGCGCCGTCGCGCACGTCGAGCGCATCGCGGCCGAGCCGCGCGTGGCGGGCAGCCCCGCGAGCGACGCGGTGGTGGCCGACCTGGTGGCCACGCTGACCGACCTCGGCCTGGACACCCGCGTGCAGAACGCCGTCGGTACCCGGCCCGGCGGGGCGGGGGAGGCGCGCATGGCCCGGGTCCGCAACGTCGTCGCAGTCCTCCCCGGTGCCGACCCCACCGGCCGGCTCTACCTCGTGGCGCACCACGACTCGGTGGAGGGCGGCCCGGGCGCGGCCGACGACGCCGCCGGGGTCGCCACGCTGCTGGAGTCGGTCCGCGCGCTGACGGAGGGCCCCTCGCTGCGCAACGACGTCGTCGTCGTCCTCACCGACGCCGAGGAGGCCTGCCTCTGCGGGGCCGAGGCGTTCACCGCCTCGCACCCGCTGGCCGGCGGGGGGGTGGCGCTCAACGTCGAGGCCCGCGGCACCGGCGGGCCGCCGATCATGTTCGAGACCTCGCGCGGCAACGCCGGCCTCGCCGCGGTGTACGCCGACGCCGCGCCGCACCCGGTCGCGAGCAGCGTCGCCGTCGAGGTCTACCGGGCGCTGCCCAACGACACCGACTTCAGCGTCCTCCTCGAGGACGGCGGCTTCACCGGCATGAACACCGCCTTCATCGAGGGCGCGGCCGCCTACCACTCGCCGCAGGACACCCCGGACCGGCTCGACCGCGGCACGCTGCAGGCCCTCGGCGACAACACCCTGGCTCTGGCCCGCGAGCTCGGGGGCCGCGACCTGGCCGAGCTCGCCGGGCCCGCGGCCGCGGACGCCACCTACTTCCCCCTTCCGGGCCTGCTGGTCCGCTACCCGGGCTCGCTGGTGTGGCCGCTGGCCGGTGCGGCGCTGGCGGCGGCCGCCGGGCTGGCCTGGGCCCTGCACGCCCGCGGGCTCGGCTCGCTGCGGCGCACGGCCGGCGCGGCTGCGCTGGCGATCGTCCCGCTGGTGGCGGCGCCGCTCGCCGCGCAGGGCCTGTGGGCGGCCCTCGTCGGGGTCCGCCCCGGCTACGCCACGATGCTCGACCCCTGGCGGCCGGGCTGGTTCCGGCTGGCCGCGGTGGCGCTGGTGCTGGCCGTGGTCCTGGTCTGGTACGCCCTGCTGCGCCGCCGGGTCGGTGCCGGACCACTGGCCGCGGGTGCGTTCCTCTGGCTCGCCGTGGTGGCGCTCGTGCTCGCCGCTGTGGCGCCCGGCGGCTCCTACCTGGCCGCGTGGCCGGCGCTGGTCGGTGGGCTCACCGGCACCGTCGCCGTCCTCGTGCCCGCCCGGGTCGTCCGCGTCCTGGCCGCGCTGCTCACCGGTGCGGCCGCGGTGCTCGTCCTCGCACCGACCGCCGCGCTCTTCTTCCCGGCCCTCGGGCTGTCCCAGGCGCTCGCGCCGTCGGTCGTCGTCGTCCTCGCCGGGCTCGCCCTGCTGCCGGCGTTCGACCTCCTCTTCCCCGACCCCGCGGGCAGGGCCCGGCTCGGGTCGGCCGCCGTGCCCGTGGTGGCGCTGGCCACCGCGGGGGCGTGCGCTGCGGTCGGGCTGGCGGTCGACCGGTTCGACGCGGACCACCCGGTGCCCAGCCGGCTGGCGTACGTGCTCGACACCGAGCAGGACGAGGCCCGCTGGGTGACGACCGAGACGACGCCGGGGGAGTGGACCGCCCGCTTCGTCGACGGCCGCGGCACGCTCGGCGCCGACCTGCCCTACCTCGCCGGCCGCGACCTGCTGACCGGACCGGCCGAGGTCGCCGACCTCCCGGCGCCGGCGGTCACCGTGGTGTCCGACGAGGTCCTCGGCGGGCGGCGGGAGATCGCCGTGCGGGTGGCGCCTCAGCGGAGCGGCGTCCGGCTGGTCGACCTCGAGCTGACCGTCGACGGCGGCAGCGTCGTCCGCGCCCGGCTCGCCGGCCGGGACGTGCCCGAAGGGTCGCTGGGCGGCAGCGCCCTGCGGATCACCTTCCACGCGCCGCCCGCCGACGGGCTGCAGGCCGCGTTCACGGTGGAGGGCGACGGTCCGGTGCGGCTGCGCGCCACCGACGGCAGCGACGGGCTCGAGGAGCTCCCCGGGTTCGATCCCCGGCCCGAGGGGGTCGACGTCGCCGGCACGCACGGCGCGGACCTGGTGCTCGTCACGGGGATCACCGCGCTCGGCTGACCGGGGATGAGAGCTCTCTCATCCCGCTGTCACCACCGTGCCACCGGGACGGCCGAGGCTGAACCGGTGCGACCTCGTCCGCTGCTCGCCGTGCTCGCCGGCCTCGCCGCCGTCCTGCTCACCGGCGGCCTGGCATGGGCGTTGCTGGGCTCGCCGGCACCGGTGGAGCAGCCGGTGCCGGCGCCCATCGACGTCCCCGCCCGGGTGGAGCTTCCGTCCGAGCCGGCCGCGTCCGAGCCGGTCGCGCCCGGGCCGGGGGACGCGGGTGGGCCGCCGCCGGCCACCGACGTCGTGCCCCCGCCACCCCTGCCCGACGACGATGACGATGACGACGACGGTCCCGGGGACGACGACGGGGGCCCGGACGTTGACGACGACGGTGACGACTGAGCGGTGCACGAGGGGCAGCAGGTGAGGGCCGGGTGGCGCGAGCGCGCCCGGCGCCGGCTGGTGCCCCGGACCGCCCGGACGCGGATCATCGCCTGGGTCCTCCTGCTGGTGCTCCTGGCGCTGGCGCTGGTCACGCTGGTCACCTGGCGGTTGCTCATCCGGTCGATCGACGAGCGGATGGACCTGGCGCTGCGGGCCGAGGTGGAGGAGTTCTCGCAGATCGTCGAGGGCAACATCGACCCGGCGACGGGGGAGCCCTTCGCCTCGGTGGCCGACGTGCTGCGGACCGTGATCACCTACAACCTGGCCCGCCCGAACGAGAAGTTCCTCGGCTACGTGGGCGGCGAGTACCGCTTCCAGAGCCGCATCGAGGCGCCGGTCCTGCTGAGCGAGGACGCCGCCTTCACCGACCTCGTGGGGTCGGTGACCGAGACCCGCGCCGGCAGCTACGCGAGCGGCGCGGGCGAGGTCCGGTACCTCGCGGTCCCGGTCACCCTGGAGGGCGACCCGACCCCGGGCGTCGCCCTCGTCGCCTACTTCGCCGACCAGGAGCGCCAGGCCGCCGACGACACCGCGCGGCTGATGCTGGGTGTCGGCGGGGTGACGGTGCTGCTCGCCGCCGCCGGGGCGTGGGTCGTCGCCGGTCGCGTCCTCGCCCCGGTGCGCGCCGTCGCGACGACCGCGCAGGGGATCACCGAGACCGACCTGACCGGCCGCATCCCGGTCGACGGGCGCCCGGCCGACGAGCTCGGGGACCTCGCCGTGGCCGTCAACGGGATGCTCGACCGGGTCGAGACCGGCGTCGCGGCCCAGCGCCGGTTCCTCGACGACGCCGGCCACGAACTGCGCACGCCGATCACCATCGTGCGCGGGCACCTGGAGGTGCTCGACCCGTCCGACCCCGAGGACGTGCGCCAGACGGTCGCCCTGGTCGACGACGAGCTGGAGCGGATGAACCGCATGGTGTCCGAGCTGCTCCTGCTCGCCCGCGCCGAGCAGCCCGAGTTCGTCCGCCTGCAGCCGGTGGACGTCGCGGAGGTCACCGCCGACGTGTTCGGCAAGGTCCGGCAGCTCGGCGACCGCGACTGGCAGCTGGGCGCCGTCGCCCGGGCCGACCTGCTCCTGGACCCGCAGCGGCTGACCCAGGCGGTCGTTGCGCTGGCCGACAACGCCGTCCAGCACACCGGGACCGGGGACCGCATCGTGCTGGGGAGCCGGCTCAGCGGCGACCGGCTGCTGGTGTGGGTCGACGACACCGGGCCCGGGATCCCCGCGGCGGACCAGGAGCGGGTGTTCGACCGGTTCTCCCGCGGCAGCTCGGCGGCACGGCGCAGCGACGGCGCGGGCCTCGGCCTCTCCATCGTGCGGGCGATCGCGGCCGGTCACGGCGGCACCGTGGAGCTGCACAGTCGCCCGGGGGAGGGGGCGACCTTCACCCTGGTCCTGCCCGCCCGGCCGGCGCCCCCGCACGACGGCGGGCCGGCCGACCTGCCCGCCGGCCCGGAGGGCACCGTCGACGACGCCGCGGACACACCGCTCCTGGGGGCCGGGGTCCCCTCCGCACCGACCGAGGGAGGGTCCCGGTGAGCCGGGTGCTGATCGCCGAGGACGAGCCCCGCATCGCCGCGTTCGTCGAGAAGGGCCTGAAGGCCAACGGCTTCGTGACGGCGGTCGTCGGCGACGGGTTGTCGGCGCTCGACCGCGCCCGCAGCGGCGAGTTCGACCTGGTCGTCCTCGACATCGGGCTGCCGGTGCTCGACGGCTTCTCGGTTCTGCGGGCCCTGCGTGCCGAGCGCTGCACCGTCCCGGTGGTCGTCCTGACCGCGCGGGACAGCGTGCAGGACACCGTCGCGGGGTTGGAGGGCGGCGCGGACGACTACATGGCCAAGCCCTTCCGCTTCGAGGAGCTGCTCGCCCGGGTCCGGCTGCGGCTGGCCGGGGCCCGCGATGCCGAGAGCACTGCCACGGTGCTGACCGTCGGCGGGCTCTCGCTGGACCTGCGGACCCGGCGGGCCAGCGTGGACGGGCGGGTCGTCGACCTCTCGGCGCGGGAGTTCGCCCTCGCCGAGACCTTCCTGCGCCACCCGGGTCAGGTGCTGGCCCGCGAGCAGCTGCTCAGCCACGTGTGGGGGTACGACTTCGACCCGGGCTCCAACGTCGTGGACGTCTACGTCCGGTACCTCCGCAGGAAGCTCGGTGCCGAGCGCATCGAGACGGTGCGCGGCATGGGCTACCGCCTCCCGGCGGCCTGACCCGCGCAGCCGACGGCCCCGGCCCGAGTGGGGACCGGGGCCGTCGGCTCCAGGGATCAGTCGTCGGTGTCCGGGCTGTCGTCGGGGGTGTCGACGTCGGGTGTGTCGACGTCCGGGCTGGCGTCGTCGGGGCTGTCCCCGTCGCGGTCGGACGTGTCCGTGGACGCCTCGGCGACGGCGTCGTCGTCGGGCGAGGCGTCGGGGCTGTCGTCCGCCGCGACGGAGATGGCGGCCGGCGGCTGCGACGAGGCCCCGCCGTCGTCCGCCGCGGCGATGCCGACGCCGGCGACGCCGAGCCCCGCGAGCGCGGTGCCGAAGGTGACGATCTTCCAGGTGGCGGGCGTGCTGCTCATGGTGCAGTCCTCTCGGGAACGGTGCTGGTGCGCTGACGAGGACCACGGTGCCCACCGCGGGTGAGCCCTCCGGGAGACCGCGATGAGGCTGCTCTCATCCGGCGGCGGAGTGCCGCGCCGTGCAGCCGGCCCACTGCTCGGCGAGGGCCAGCCGGGCCTCGGTCGCCGCGGCCCACCCCGGCTGCTGCACCCGGAAGGGGCCGGTGGCCAGACCGACGAGCACGCCCGACACCCGGGCCTCCAGCTGGCCCCGGGGCCAGCGCCCCGCGAGCAGGGAGACCGCCCGCTCGCGGTAGGCGGTGATCGGCTCCCGCTCGACGGCCAGGTGCTCCAGCAGGACCAGGTGTCCCAGCAGGGTGGCCCAGTCGTCGATCCGGGCCCCCGGGCCGGCGGTGTCCACGTCGAGCAGGCCGACGACCGCCCCGGCGTCGTCCACGAGCAGTTGCGCCTCGTAGAAGTCACCGTGCACCGGCACGACGGGGTGCCGGCCGGCGCCGGCCGCCACCGCGGCGGTGACCCGCTCCAGCCGGGGCAGGAGGGCGGGGGACACCGTTCCGAGCACCGCCGCGTGCGCCCGCAGGGCGGGCAGCGGGTCGCCGGGCGCGCCGCGCCTCTTCCGCGCCGCCACGGCCGGGAGCCGGTCGAGCAGGAGGTCGAGTGCCTGCGGGTCGGGCAGCCTCGCGGGGTCCCCGGTCAGCGCCGCCCGCAGGGGCGTGCCGGGCAGGCCGGGCAGCAGGACCACGCCGTCGGCGGTGCTCGCCAGCACCGGCGGGACCGGGACGGCCGGGGCCAGGGCGGTGTGGCGGTGCACGAGGTCCGCGACCGCCGACGGGCGGACGACCTTGAGGAACCAGCGACCGGCGGGCGAGGTCACCTCCACGACCGCGCGCCGGCCGGGCCGGTAGGCGCGCAGCCGCAGCCGGGGGGCGGGGACGTCGACGCCGAGCGCGGCCAGCCGCTCGGCCACCCCGGCGGCCGAGGTCGCCCAGGCCAGCCCGGGCAGCGCGGGGTCCAGCGGCCACCGCCAGAGACCCACGGCGAGCGGTGCACCCCCGGCCTCGCCCTCGACGACGGCGGCCCCCGGCGGCATCGCGGTGCCCGTCGTCGCCGCGAGGTGCTCGCGCGTGGTGCGCCCGTCGGCCCACTCGACGACGGCGGTGTGGCGGACGGTGGCCGCCCCGTCGGGGCGCAGGGACACCGACGTCGCCGCGAGGGTCCGGAGCCGGCCGGACAGCGGCCCCAGCACGGCCGACCAGAGATTGCCGGCCGGCGCGCCGAGCAGGAGCTGCAGCGAGGGGGGCCACCACGGGGGGACCCGCACCGGGCTGAGCGGGCCGCTGTCCACCCCGCCAGCCTCGGTGGCGGCCGTGAACCGCGCGTGAGAGCCCGATGAGGGAGCTCTCACCAGCGGCCCCGGTGCACCACCTCGTCGACGCCCCGCCGGCCCCGGCGCAGCGACGGCGACCGGCGGTCCTCCGCGCCGGGGTAGCCGACCGAGACGCAGCCGACCGGCCGGTACTCCTCCGGCACCCCGAACGCCGACCGGAACGCGCCGACCCGCTCGGCCGGGACGCCGAAGAAGCAGGCACCGAGCCCCTGGTCGACCGCGGTGAGCAGCATCAGCAGCGAGGCCATCCCGGCGTCGACGTCCCAGTAGGGCACCGGCCAGCGGGCCTCGTCGCGGTCGGTCCAGCCCTTGTCCGGCTCGGCGTAGCGGTCGAGGTAGGCGCTCTTGTTGGCCAGCGGCACGACCAGCAGCGGGGCCCGCCGCATGCGGGTCAGCCAGCCGTCCGGGTGGGTGGGGGCCGGCGCAGTCGCCGACCAGAATCGGTCGCGCTCCTCCGGTGTCTCCAGCACGAGGAACGCCCAGCCCTGGCTGAACCCGGCCGACGGCGCCCGGATGGCGTGCTCGAGCAGCCTCTCCCGCACCTCGGGGGGCACCGGGCGGTCGGGGTCGTAGTCGCGCACCATGCGGCGACGGCGGACGACGTCAGCGAACTCCACGGCAGCTCTCCACGCCGTCAGCCTGCCGCACGGGGGCGACGCCGGGTCAGGCCCTCCGGCCGAGCCGGGCCAGCGCCCGCGTCGCCCGGTCGGCGTCGCCGGGCACCTCCAGGGCCGGGCGGCAGATGCCGTCCATGTGCAGGGCGGGGCCGAAGGCGTCCGCGCCCGCCTCGATCCGGTCCAGCTCCTCGTCGGTGAGGCCGGCGTCGGCGCCGACGGCGCGGGCGACGTCCCAGCGGTGCACGACCATGTCCCAGACGTAGAACTGCACGAAGGCGGCGCCGACCGTGGTGGGGCCGAAGAAGCCCTCGAACTCCCGGGCGGCGACGGCGTCGTCCGACACCGCCTCGGCAGTGCGCTTGGCGTGCTCCCGCCAGGCGGTCGCGAGGTCCGCGGCGACGTCCGGGGCCTCGCCGAGGTCGACGCCGTGCGTGGTGAGGAAGTCGCGCTGGGTGCCGATCACGTGCCTGACGACGTCGGCGGCGGTCCAGCCCTCGCAGGGGGACGGGCGGGCCCAGCCGGCCGGGGGGACGGCGTCGAGCAGCGCGGTGAAGGGGCGTTCGGCGGCCTGGAAGCTCGCGGCGGTGGAGGTCATGCCCCGGAACGTAGGAGCGTGCGGCAGGCTCGGTCTTGATGAAACCCGACAGGGCCGGTGGGGCGATGGACCACGTCGAGCGCGCCCACCTCAAGGACCCGGACGACGCCTCGCACGTCATCCACCGCTATCCCGCGGCGCCGGAGTTCGACGGCCTGCTGCAGCGGTTCTGGATCCCGGTGTGGTCGGTCCCGCCCGGCCGCGAGGCCCCGCAGCGGGTCCTGCAGTACCCGGTCGCGCTGCTGGTCGTCTCGGGGGGCTACGCCCGGTTCTACGGCGTCGTGAGCGGGCTGTCGGAGACGACGCTGACCGGCGACGGCTGGGCGGTGGGCGTCATGTGCGCTCCAGCGGCGGGCGCGCTGGTCGCCGGGGGGCCGATGAGCGGGTACACCGACCGGTACGTCGACGTCGCCGAGGTGCTGGGGCCCGAGGGGGAGCGGCTGACCACGCGCGTCCGCGCCGCCATGGCGCAGGACCCGCACGCCCCGGAGGCGCACACCGCGGCGATGGCCGCGTTCGGCGACGCGCTGCGGCCGTTCCTCCCGGTCGACGACGACGGCCGCCTGGTCAACGAGGTGGTGGCGTTCGTCGAGGGCGACCGCGAGGTGGTCCGCGTCGCGCAGGTGTGCGCGCGCTTCGGGCTCTCCGAACGGGCGCTGCAGCGGCTGGTGCACCGCCGCCTGGGGCTCACGCCCAAGTGGCTGATCCAGCGGCGCCGGCTCCAGGAGGCGGCCGAGCGGCTGCGCGGCAACCCGTCGAGCATCGGCGAGGTGGCGGCGGTGCTGGGCTACGCCGACCAGGCGCACTTCACCCGCGACTTCGCCCGCGTGACCGCGATGACCCCCGGGCGGTTCGCCGCCCGGCACGCGGCCGGGAGCTGACGCCGGGCGCCCCGGAGGCGGTCCCTAGGCTGCACCCGTGCCGAAGCTGCAGCTGCTCCCCGCCGTCGACGTCGCCGACGGCCAGGCCGTCCGTCTCGTGCAGGGGGAGGCCGGCAGCGAGACCTCCTACGGCGACCCCCTCGACGCCGCGCTGCAGTGGCAGCGCGACGGCGCCGAGTGGGTGCACCTGGTCGACCTCGACGCCGCCTTCGGCCGCGGCAGCAACCGCGAGCTGCTGGCCCGCGTCGTCGGAGAGCTGGACGTCGACGTGGAGCTCTCCGGCGGCATCCGCGACGACGCGTCGCTCGAGGCGGCGCTGGCCACCGGCTGCCGACGGGTCAACCTCGGCACCGCCGCCCTGGAGTCGCCCGAGTGGTGCGCCCGGGCCATCGCCGAGCACGGCGACCGGATCGCCGTCGGCCTCGACGTCCGCGGCACCCGGCTGGCCGCCCGGGGCTGGACCCAGGAGGGCGGGGAGCTGTACGAGACGCTCGCCCGCCTGGACGCCGAGGGCTGCGCCCGCTACGTGGTCACCGACATCACCAAGGACGGCACCCTCAAGGGCCCGAACCTGGAGCTGCTGCGCGAGGTCTGCGCCGCCACCCCGCGGCCGGTGATCGCCTCGGGCGGGGTCAGCTCGCTCGACGACATCCGCGCGCTGGCCTCGCTGACCGCCATCGGCGTCGAGGGCGCCATCGTCGGCAAGGCCCTCTACGCCGGCGCCTTCACCCTGCCGGAGGCCCTCCGGGTGACCGAGGAGCTGGCGTGAGCGTGGTCCGCCTGGGCTCGGGCAGCCCCTGGGAGGCGGTGGTCGGCTACAGCCGCGTCGTCGTCCGCGGGGACGCGGCCTGGGTCAGCGGGACGACGTCCACCATCGACGGCGAGGTCGCGCACCCCGGCGACGCCGCGGCGCAGACCCGGCAGGCGCTGGCGATCATCGAGCAGTCGCTGGAGCGGGCCGGCTTCGCCCTCGCCGACGTCGTCCGCACCCGGATGTACGTCACCGACATCAGCCGCTGGGAGGAGGTCGGCCGCGCCCACGGCGAGGTGTTCGGCGGCATCCGGCCGGCGTCGACCATGGTCGAGGTCTCCGCGCTCGTCGACCCCGAGCTGCTGGTGGAGATCGAGGCCGACGCCGTGCGGGAGCCCGCGGCGTGACGCTCGCCGTGCGGGTCATCCCGTGCCTCGACGTCGACGCCGGGCGCGTGGTCAAGGGCGTGAACTTCGTCGACCTCCGCGACGCCGGGGACCCCGTCGAGATGGCCCGGGTCTACGACGCCGAGGGCGCCGACGAGCTGACCTTCCTGGACATCACCGCCAGCTCCGGCAACCGCGAGACCACCTACGACGTCGTCCGCCGCACCGCCGAGAGCGTCTTCATCCCGCTGACCGTCGGCGGCGGCGTGCGCGGCGTCGAGGACGTCGACAAGCTGCTGCGCGCCGGCGCGGACAAGGTCGCGGTCAACACCGCCGCCGTGGCCCGGCCCGAGCTGATCGCCGAGATCGCCCACCGGTTCGGCAGCCAGGTGCTGGTGCTGTCGCTGGACGCGCGCCGGACCCGCGACGGCGCGGTGACCGACTCCGGCTACGAGATCACCACCCACGGCGGCCGCCGGGGCACCGGCCGCGACGCCGTCGAGTGGTGCGTGCAGGCAGCGGAGCTCGGGGTCGGCGAGATCCTGCTCAACTCCATGGACGCCGACGGCACGCGCGCCGGCTTCGACACCGACCTCATCGCGCAGGTGCGCCGCGAGGTGAACGTGCCGCTGATCGCCAGCGGTGGCGCGGGCGCGGTGGAGCACTTCCCGCCCGCCGTCGCGGCGGGCGCCGACGCGGTGCTGGCGGCGAGCGTCTTCCACTTCGGCCAGCTCCGCGTCGGCGACGTCAAGGCCGGCCTGGCCGCGGCCGGCGTCCCGGTGCGCCGCGAGGGCGACCAGCCACTCCACTGACGGTTGCCGGGTGAGCGCGCCGGAGCCGGCGTGCGCCGCGCGCGGTATCCCGCATGCGGGACGAAGGTCCGTCGCGGGGGCCGGGAGCCGGGAGCACCATGGTCGCTCCCGACTCCAGGAGGCAGTCATGGCGACTCCCACGCTGCAGTCCGGCATCCGCGGCTTCCGCGGTGAGGTGCTCCGGCCCGGCGACCCCGGCTACGACGACGCCCGCCGGGTCTTCAACGGCATGGTCGACCGTTCGCCCGCACTGATCGCCCGGTGCACCGGCACGGACGACGTCGTGGCGGCGGTGGGGCACGCCCGCGACGCCGGTCTCCCGCTCGCGGTGCACGGCGGGGGGCACGGCGTCGTGGGACACGCCGTCTGCGACGGCGGGCTCATGCTGGACCTCCGCCCGATGAACCGCGTGCAGGTCCAGGTGTCCGACCGTTCGGTGCGCGCCGATGGAGGGGCCACGTGGGCGCAGTTCGACGCCGCCACGCAGGAGCACGGGCTGGCGGTCACCGGCGGGCGGGTGTCGTCGACGGGCGTCGGCGGGCTCGCGCTCGGCAGCGGCAGCGGCTGGCTCGAGCGCACGCTGGGCTACACCTGCGACAGCCTCATCGGCGCCGAGGTGGTGACGGCCGCCGGCCAGGTGCTCGAGGTCGGCCCCGAGCAGGAGCCCGACCTGTTCTGGGCGCTGCGCGGTGGCGGGGGCAACTTCGGCGTCGTGACCCGGTTCGACTTCCGTGCTTCGCCGATGGGGCCGGTGCTCCTCGGCGGCATGGTGATGCACCCGCACGAGGCCGCCGTCGACGTGGTCCGCCACTACCGCGAGTTCATGGCCCAGGCGCCGGACGAGGTCAACGGTGCCGCCGCCTTCATCTCCGCCCCACCGGAGCCGTTCGTACCGGAACCCGTGCGGGGCCGTCCGGTGCTGGGGCTGGTCGTCGTGTACGCCGGCGACGTGGCGCAGGGGCAGGAGGTCCTGCGGCCACTGCTCGAGTACGGCTCCCCGATCGTCACGATGGTGCAGCCGATGCCCTACACGGCGATCCAGCAGATGCTCGACCTCGCCTGCCCGCGAGGCATGCGCAACTGGTGGACGGCGGACTTCCTGCGGGAGCTGCCCGACGACGGCATCGAGAGGATCGCCGAGCTGACCGGTCGCGTGCCCTCACCGATGACCCAGGTGATCCTCGCGCCCGGCGGCGGCGCGCTGGCGCGGGTCCCGCGCGAGGCCACGGCCTTCGACCTGCGGGACGCGCCCTGGAACATCCACTTCCTGAGCATGTGGCCCGACCCGGCCGACGACGAGCGCAACATCGCCTGGACCCGGGAGCTGGCCGCCTCCGTGAAGCCGTACGCCGCCGCCGGCGCCTACCTCAACTTCCTGGGCGACGAGGGGGCCGACCGGGTCCGTGCCGCCTTCGGCCCGGACAAGTACGACCGCCTGGTGGCGATCAAGGACCGCTACGACCCGGACAACCTGTTCTGCCTCAACCAGAACATCGCCCCGTCCAGCAGGCAGCCGGGGCCGCGCCCGGGCAGCTGACCCCTCCGGATGGCGGTCAGCCCACGTCGACGCGGGCGACGTCGCGCCGGCCCGCGGCCCAGAGCAGCAGCTCGAGCGGCTCGCCGGTGACCGTGCGCCCGCCGGCACCGAACCGCTTCTCCTCGCCGGCGGCGTCCGAGCGGCGGAGCACCAGGCCGCGGCGACCGGCGGCCCGCCGGGCGTGGAGCGCGGCGACCGACCACAGCTGGTCCTGCTCGGCCCCGGCCAGCGTGCGCGGCTCCCACCCGGGCTGGGCGCGACGGACGTCTTCGTGGTGGATGGTGAACTCCGACACGTTGATCGCCCGGGCCACGGCCGGCCAGGCCGTGGGCGCCCAGGACGGCGGGCCGGAGCGGACCTGACCCACCACCTCGGCGTAGGGGGTGGACTCGCGCAGCCGGTCCTCCAGCCGGTGGGACCACCAGCCCAGCCGCTCACCGCCGGGCACCATCTCCAGGCCGTAGCCAGGGAGGGCGTCGGGCCGCCGGTCGCGGACGGCGAGGTGCGCGGCCAGGTGCGCCGTGGTCCATCCCTCGCAGCACGTCGGCGCCTCCGGCCCGAGCTCGTCGAGGAGGTCGGCCAGGGCGGCGCGCTCGCGGTCCTGCAGGGGTGGGGGAGAGGCGCTCATCGCACCTTCGTACCGGGCGGGTGCGTCCGGCGACACCCGGGCCCGGGAAGAAGTCGCGTGCGGGCGTGGTTGGCACCGCTTAGCGTTCCTAACGACCGTGCACCCCGTCCCGGTCGCCCGACCCCCGAGGAGCCCCGTGTCCCGCCGCAGAGACGCCGTCGTGCGACGCGGGCTCCGCCACATCCGCCGGGCGGTCCGCGAGCAGCCCCGGATGTTCACCCTGGCCCTCCTGGCCAGCAGCCTCTACGGCGCGATGACCGTCGCCAGCGCGTGGGTGATCGGCGAGATCACCTCCCGCGTGCTGCTGCCCTCCTTCGAGGACGGCGCCACCACCGGCACGGCGCTCGCGCTGGCCTCGGTCGCCATCCTCGGCGTCGCGCTGCTGAAAATCCTGGGCATCCTGGGCCGCCGGCTGTTCGCCGGGATCATGAGCTACCGGCTGCAGGCGGAGTACCGGCGTCGCGTGACCGGCCAGTACCTGCGCCTGCCGCTGTCCTGGCACCAGCGCCACCCCACCGGCCAGCTGCTCAGCAACGCCAACTCCGACGTCGAGTCGGCCTGGTTCTTCGTCGCGCCGCTGCCCTTCGCCTGCGGCGCGCTGGTGATGATCGGGATCACCGTGGTGGCGCTGGTCCTCACCGATCCGCTGCTGGCGCTGGTGGGCCTCGTGGTCTTCCCGCTGGTGTTCGCCGCCAACGTCGTCTACTCGCAGGTCATGAGCCCCCGGATGCAGCGGGCCCAGCAGCTGCGCGCGGAGGTCAGCGAGATCGCCCACGAGAGCTTCGACGCCGCCCTCGTGGTGAAGACCCTCGGCCGCGAGGACACCGAGACCGAGCGCTTCGCCGACCGGGCCGAGCAGCTGCGCGACGGGCTGATCGCCGTCGGCCGGGTGCGCGGGCTGTTCGACCCGCTGATGGAGGCGCTGCCCAGCCTGGGCACGCTCGCCGTCCTGCTCATCGGCGCCGGCCGGGTCGCCGACGGCGCGACCGACGCCGGCGAGCTGGTCTCCATCGCCTACCTGTTCACCCTGCTGGCGCTGCCCATCCGCGCCATCGGCTGGGTGCTGGCCGACCTGCCCCGCGCCCTCGCCGGGTTCGACCGGGTCACCCCCGTCCTGGAGGCGACCGGCGAGACCCCCTACGGGCCGGACGCCGCCGTCGCGGGCGCCGGGGGTGCCGGGGTGGCCCTGCGCGACGTCGCCTTCCGGTTCGACGGGAGCGCCCGGCCCACGTTGAGCGGGGTGACCTTCGACGTGCCGGCCGGCCGGACGGTGGCCGTCGTCGGCCCCACCGGCTCGGGCAAGTCCACGCTCGCCGGCCTGCTGGTGCGCCTGGTCGACCCGGCCGACGGCGGCGTGCTCCTCGACGGGGTCGACCTGCGCCGGCTGCGCGAGGGCGAGGTCAGCGGGCAGGTGGCGTTCGTCGCCCAGAGCGCCTTCCTCTTCGACGACACGGTGCGCGGCAACGTCACCCTCGGCGCCCCCTACGACGACGACGAGGTGTGGGCGGCCCTCCGCGTGGCCGCCGCCGACGACTTCGTGGGCGCGCTGCCCGAGGGGCTGGACACCCGCGTGGGCGAGCGGGGCGCGTCGCTGTCGGGCGGCCAGCGGCAGCGGCTGGCGCTGGCCCGCGCCGTCGTCCGCCGACCCCGCCTGCTGGTCCTCGACGACGCCACCAGCGCCGTCGACCCGGCGGTGGAGGCGCGCATCCTCGACGCGCTCCGCGGCAGCGGGACGCCGACGACCGTCGTCGTGGTCGCCTACCGGCAGGCGACGATCGCGCTGGCCGACGAGGTGGTGTGGCTGGCGGACGGGCGCGCCGTCGCCCGTGGCACCCACCAGCAGCTGCTGGCCGAGGTCCCGGGCTACGAGGCCCTGGTCCGCGCCTACTCGCAGACGGAGGTGCCGGCGTGACCGCCGCTGCCCAGCTCGAGGACCGCGAGCACGAGGGCGCCCTGGCCACGCTGCGGCGGGGCCTGCGCATGATGCCGGAGTTCCGGCGCGGCCTGCCGGTCACCTTCGCCCTCGCGCTGGTCGCCACGGCCGGCCGGGTGGTCGTCCCCATCGCCGTGCAGCAGGTCATCGACCGCGGCCTGGGCTCGCCCGAGGGCCCCGACCTGGACTTCGTCGCGTGGGTGGTGGCGGCCTGCGCGGTCGTCGTCGTGCTCACCGCCGTCGCGGTCTACCGCATGAACGTGCGCCTGTTCCGCACCACCGAGACCGCGCTGGCCGGCCTGCGCGCGCGGGCGTTCCGGCACGTGCACGACCTCTCCGTGCTGCACCAGCAGGGCCAGCGGCGCGGCTCGCTGGTCTCGCGGGTGACCGGCGACGTCGACCAGCTCTCGGTGTTCATGCAGTGGGGCGGCGTGCTCGGGCTGGTCAGCGTGGGCCAGCTCGTCGTCGCCACCGCCGTCATGTTCGTCTACTCCTGGCAGCTCACCCTGCTGGTGCTGGTCTGCTTCATCCCCCTGGTGTTCGCCGTCCGCTGGTTCGCCCAGCGGCTGGTGCAGGTCTACGGCGTGGTCCGCGAGCGGGTCGGCGACGTGCTGGCCGCGGTGGCCGAGTCGGTGGTCGGCGCCCCCACCGTGCGCGCCTACGGGGTCCGGGCCCGCACCGCCGAGCGGCTCGACGCCGCCATCGACCGGCACTACCGCGCGCAGGTCGACGCGCAGAAGGTGACCGCCGCGGTGTTCGTCAGCGGGGAGTTCGTCGCCGCCGTCGCCAACGCCGCCGTCGTGGTCGTCGGCGTGCTGCTCGGGCTCGCCGGCGACATCACCCCGGGCACGCTCGTGGCCTTCCTCTTCCTCGTCACCCTCTTCGTCGCCCCGGTGCAGACCGCCAGCGAGGTGCTCAACGAGGCGCAGAACGCCGTCGCCGGCTTCCGCCGGGTGCTCGACGTGCTCGACACCGAGCCCGACGTCCGCGACCCGGCCGTCTCCGCACCCGGCCGGGTGCGCGAGCTGCCGGCCGGCCCCCTCGGTGTCCGGTTCGAGCACGTCACCTTCCGCTACGCGCCGGGTGCGCGGGCGGCGCTGGACGACGTCGACCTGACCATCGCGCCGCGCACCCGCGTCGCGATCGTGGGCGAGACCGGCTCGGGCAAGACCACCTTCGCCAAGCTCGTCACCCGGCTCATGGACCCGGTCGAGGGGCGGGTGCTGCTCGGCTCCGGCGAGGCCGGCTGGGTGCCGCTGTCCGAGGTCGCCTTCTCCTCGCTGCGCGCGCGGGTGGTGATGGTGCCGCAGGACGGGTTCCTCTTCGACGCCACGGTGGCCGACAACGTCCGCTACGGCCGGCCCGGCATGACCGACGACGACGTCGTCGCCGCGTTCGACGACCTCGGCCTGGCGCCGTGGATCGCCGGCCTGCCGGCGGGCGTGGGGACGGCGGTGGGCCAGCGCGGGGAGTCGCTGTCGGCGGGGGAGCGGCAGCTGGTCGCCGTCGCCCGCGCCTACGTGGCCGACCCCGACCTGCTGGTGCTCGACGAGGCGACCAGCGCCGTCGACCCGGCCACCGAGCAGCGGCTCACCCGCGCGCTGGACACCCTGACCCAGGGCCGGACGACGTTGACCATCGCGCACCGGCTCTCCACCGCGGAGCGGGCCGACGAGGTGCTGGTCGTCGACGCCGGCCGCGTCGTCCAGCGGGGCGCGCACGCCGACCTGGTCGACGCGGACGGACCGTACGCGCGGCTGCACGCGTCGTGGCGTCGCTCGTCGGCGGGGGAGCCGGAACCCGCGCGCTGAGCGGCCGGCGTTGTCTAGCCTGCCGGGATGGGCTCTGCACCGCGGGCGCGCGGGGACACCGGCACCCCCTCCCCGCGGATCCCCGGCATCGCGCTGGCGGCCGCGGCCATCGGGATCGTCGGCGCGATGCCCTCGGTGCTGCTGGCCCTCGTCGTCGTGGGTCTGGAGGGGTGGCAGGCGGTCACCTCCGGGATCTCGTGGACGTGGCTGCTGCTGATCGCCCCGGTGGTGCAGCTGCTCGCCGCGTTCTGGTTGCTGGCCCGGCGTGGCTGGCTGCCGCTGGCGCTGGCCTGGCTGCCGATCGCTCTCTTCATCGGCGCCGTCGCGGTGGTCGGCGCCGACCCTCCCGAGGGCGGCGCGGCGGCCCTCGCGCTGCTCCAGCTCGCCCTCCCGGTCCTCGCCGCGGTGCTGGCCTCCACCCGGCGGGTCCGCCGCTGGACCGCGGGGTGACGGTGCCCCGGCCGGTCCCGGCGGCACCCGGGCGGGCGAGTCGCGCCCGCGCAGGGCGCCGCGCAGCAGCGGCGGCCCGCTAGCGTCACGGTCGTGGACACCGAGAAGGCCGGCATGGAGGCAGACGTCGTCGTGGTGGGGGCAGGCCTGGCCGGCCTCGTCGCCACCGCCGAGCTCGCGGACGCCGGCAAGCGGGTGGTCCTGGTCGACCAGGAGCCCGAGGCGTCCCTCGGCGGTCAGGCCTGGTGGTCCTTCGGTGGACTCTTCCTCGTCGACTCCCCGGAGCAGCGCCGCCTGCGGGTGCGCGACTCCCTCGAGCTCGCCCGCCAGGACTGGTTCGGCACCGCCGGCTTCGACCGCGACAGCGACCACTGGCCCCGCCGGTGGGCCGAGGCCTACCTGCAGTTCGCGGCCGGTGAGAAGCGCGCCTGGCTCAAGGAGCAGGGCATCGGCTTCTTCCCGGTGGTGGGCTGGGCCGAGCGCGGCGGCTACACCGCCACCGGGCACGGCAACTCGGTGCCGCGCTTCCACATCGTCTGGGGCACCGGGCCCGGCATCGTCGCCCCGTTCGAGCGCCGGGTGCGGGCCGCCGTCGACGCCGGCCTGGTGCAGCTGCGGTTCCGCCACCGCGTCTCCGAGCTCGTGGTCGCCGACGGCACCGTGACCGGGGTGCGGGGTGCGGTCCTGGAGCCGAGCGGCGTCGCGCGCGGCGAGGCCAGCTCGCGCACCGAGGTCGGGGAGTTCGAGCTGCGGGCGCAGGCCGTCGTCGTCACCTCCGGCGGCATCGGCGGCAACCACGAGCTGGTCCGGAAGCACTGGCCGGCCCGCCTCGGTCCCGCCCCGCAGCGGCTGCTCTCCGGCGTCCCCGCGCACGTGGACGGGCACATGCAGGAGGCGGCGGTCGCGGCGGGCGCCAGCCTGGTGAACGGCGACCGGATGTGGCACTACACCGAGGGCGTCGTCAACCACTCGCCGGTGTGGGACAAGCACGGCATCCGCATCCTCCCGGGGCCGTCGTCGCTGTGGCTCGACGCCACCGGCCAGCGGCTCCCGGTGCCGCTCTTCCCGGGCTTCGACACCCTCGGGACCCTGGCCCACATCGGGCAGACCGGCCACGAGCACACCTGGTTCGTCGCCACGCACAAGATCGTGGAGAAGGAGTTCGCGCTCTCGGGGTCCGAGCAGAACCCCGACCTCACGGGCAAGGACCTCCGGCTCCTGATGACCCGCGTGAAGGCCGGCGTCTCCGGCCCGGTCCAGGCGTTCCTGGACGAGGGGGAGGACTTCGTCGTCGCCCGCACGCTGCCCGAGCTGGTCGCGGGCATGAACCGCGTCACCGGCGGCACCCCCGAGCTCGACCTCGCCCAGGTCGAGCGGGAGATCGTCGCCCGCGACCGCGAGGTCGGCAACACCTTCACCAAGGACCTGCAGCTCACCGCCATCCGGGGCGCCCGAAACTACCTCGGCGACAAGCTCATCCGGGTCGCGCCGCCGCACCGGCTGCTCGACCCCGATGCCGGGCCGCTCGTCGCGGTGCGGCTCAACCTGCTCACCCGCAAGAGCCTCGGCGGGCTGGAGACCGACCTCTCCGGCCGCGTGCTCCGACCCGGTGGCGAGGTGTTCCCGGGCCTGTACGCGGCCGGTGAGGTGGCCGGCTTCGGCGGGGGTGGCGTGCACGGCTACCGCTCGCTCGAGGGCACGTTCCTCGGTGGCTGCCTCTTCTCGGGCCGGGTCGCGGGGCGCGCGCTCGCGGCCGCGCTGTGACGGGGCAGCGGTGAGCGCACCACGCGACCCCTGGTCGGACCCGGCGACCCCGACCGAGCCGGGGCCGGTCTACACCGGTCCGCCGCCCACACTGCCGCCGCCCTCGCCGTACGGCGCACCGCCGTACGGTGTGCCGTACGGCCACCCCGGCCCGTACGGCTACGGCGGCCCCTGGGGGCCGGCGCCGTTCCCCGGTGGCCCGGTCCCGCCCCGGGCCGGGCGCCGCCCGGGCCAGGTCGTCGGCGCCGCGGTGCTGAGCTTCGTCCAGGCGCTGCTGGTGCTGATCGCCTCGCTGTACGTGTGGTTCTTCGCCTCGCTGGCGCAGATGGCGATCGAGCAGAGCCCGACCGCCGCCCCCACCCAGGCGTACGAGTTCGCCCGCGAGGGAGGCGTGCTCTCGATCGTCCAGGTGGTCTCGGTGGTGCTGCTGGTGACCGCCGGCATCCTCGCGCTGACCCGGCGCACCCGGGTGGCCTGGCTGGCGCTGCTCGCCGCGCACGGCGCCCAGCTGCTGCTCGCCGCCTACTGGTGGGCCGAGCTCACCGACCTGCTCGGCCCGGCCGCGGCCACCCAGGACGTCGGCGGCGTGGTGGCGGCGTTCAGCCTGTTCTTCGCCGCGGCCCCGCTGGTCGCCCTCGGGCTGGTGCTGTTCGGCGGCGGTCGCAGCTGGTTCACCGCCCCGCAGGGTTGAGGCGCCCGCACGGCACACTGGGCGGCATGCCCGCGACCGACCCCTCCGTCCCTGCGCCGGCCCCCGAGGTCGCCGCCCTGCTGCGCCGCGACCCTGCCGGCCTGGTCGCCGCCGTCGTCCAGCAGCACGACACCCGCGAGGTGCTCATGGTGGCCTGGATGGACGACGAGGCCGTGCAGCGCACGCTGACCACCGGGCGGGCCACCTACTGGTCGCGCAGCCGGCAGGAGTACTGGGTCAAGGGGGAGACCTCCGGGCACCGCCAGTGGGTACGGGAGGTCCGGCTCGACTGCGACGGCGACGCGCTGCTGCTGCTCGTCGACCAGGAGGGCGCCGCCTGCCACACCGGCGAGCGCAGCTGCTTCCACCGGGTGCTGCCCGCCGCGCAGGGGGTCGCGCCGTGAGGTTCGGGGTCACCGCGCCCTCGCGCGCGGAGTTCGCGGCGATCGGCGGGGTGGGTGGGCCAGGCATCGTGCCGGTCACCCGCCGCCTGCTGGCCGACGGCGAGACCGCGGTCGGCGTCTACCGCAAGCTCGCCGGCAACCGCCCGGGCACGGTGCTGCTCGAGTCGGCCGAGCAGGGCAAGCGGTGGGCCCGCTACAGCTTCGTCGGCGTCCGCAGCGCCGGCGTCCTGACCGAGCACGACGGGCGCACCCAGTGGCTCGGTGACCACGTGCCCGGGCTCACCGACGACCTCCCCGAGGACCCGCTGGAGGCGGTGCGGGTGCTCGCTCGGCGGCTGCGCTCGCCCCGCGGCGCGGGTCTGCCCCCGCTCACCGGCGGGCTCGTGGGCTACCTCGGCTACGACGTCGTCCGCCGGCTGGAGCGGCTGCCCAGCACGAGCACCGACGACCTCGGCATGCCGGAGCTGGCGATGATGCTGGTCACCGACCTGGCCGTGCTCGACCACAGCGACGGGTCGGTGCTGCTCATCGCCAACGCCCTGCCCGGGCGGGGGGCCGGCTCGGCGGACGCCGCCTACGACGACGCCGTCGCCCGCCTGGACGCCATGGCCGCCGCGCTGGTCCGGCCGGCGCCGTCGGCGGTGGCCGTCTTCGAGCCCGCCGACGTCCCGGCGTCGGTGCGCAGCAACCTGGCGCCCGGCGTCTTCCGGGACGGCGTCGAGGAGGTGCGCGAGCACATCCGCGCCGGCGACGCCTTCCAGGTGGTGCTGGCGCAGCGGTTCGAGCTCGTGACCGACGTCGCCGCGCTCGACCTCTACCGCGTGCTGCGGGCGACCAACCCGTCGCCGTACATGTACCTGCTCCGGTTCGCCGGCCGGGAGAGCCCGTTCGACATCGTGGGCTCGTCCCCGGAGGCTCTGGTGACCGTGTCCGGCAGGTCGGCCGTCGTCCACCCGCCGGCCGGCACCCGCCCCCGCGGGGCGACGCCTGAGGAGGACGTGCGCCTCGCCGAGGGGCTGCTGGCCGACCCCAAGGAGCGCGCCGAGCACGTCATGCTCGTCGACCTCGCCCGCAACGACCTGGGCCGGGTCTGCGTCCCGGGCAGCGTCGAGGTCCCCGACTTCATGCGGGTCGAGCACTACAGCCACGTGATGCACCTGGTCTCGACCGTCGCCGGCGAGGTGCGGCCGGGGTGCGACGCCCTCGACGTCTTCGACGCCACGTTCCCCGCCGGCACCGTCTCCGGCGCGCCGAAGCCCAGCGCCATGACGATCATCGAGTCGCTGGAGCCGACCCGGCGCGCGCTGTACGCGGGCACCGTCGGCTACGTCGACGCCAGCGGGGACATGGACATGGCGATCGCCATCCGCACCGCGGTCCTGCACCAGGGGCGCGCCTACGTGCAGGCCGGCGCGGGGATCGTGGCCGACAGCGACGCCGCCAGCGAGGAGGCCGAGACCCGGCACAAGGCGCGCGCGGTGCTCGCGGCGATCGCGACGGCGGAGAGGCTGCGGGAGCTGGCGTGAGCGGCGCGACGGGCGGCGGCCGGTCCGGCGGGGCGCGGCGCGAGCTGACGGCTGCCGTCGTCGCCGCCGCTGCCGCCGGGGCGCTGGCGCTGTCGGCCGCGAGCCAGCGCTGGGCAGAGGTGACCGCCGAGCGCCGGCCGCCCCTGCCGCCGGTGTCCGGGACGCTCACCGGCGGCGCCGCGGCACCGCTGGTGACCGCCGCCGGGCTGGTGCTGCTGGCCGCCGCCGTCGCGCTGCTGGCCGTGCGGGGCGCCGGCCGGCTGGCCGTGGGGCTGCTGGTCGCCGCCTGCGGTGGCGCCGTGGCCTGGTCCGGTGCCCGGGTCCTGGCCGGGGGAGTGGCCGACGCCGCCGCCGACCTGCCGGGCGTGAGCGGCACCAGCGTCACCGCGACGACGGTCGAGGTCGCCGCGGTCTGGCCCGGGCTCGCCGTCGTCGCCGGCGTGCTGGCGGCCCTCGCCGGGGTGCTCACCGTCCTGCGCGGGGCGTCCTGGCCGGCGATGGGGCAGCGCTACGAGCGCGACGCCGGGCCGGCGCGGGCGCGGTCGGACGAGGACCGCGCGGACGACGCCTGGAAGGCCCTGGACCGCGGGGAGGACCCGACCGAGCCCCCGCCGGCGCCGCGGTCCGACCGCACGGCGTAGCGGAACGGGTCAGGGCCGCCTCGGCCGCCCCCGGGCCGGGGGGCGTCCGGCCCGCCTCTAGAGTGGGCCCACCCATCCGCCCGGGATCGACGTACGAGGAGCAGTGGCGCAGATGAACGACCACGGGACCTCGGCCGAGGCTGCGACCACGCCGTGAACGTGCTCGACGAGATCATCGAGGGAGTCCGCGCCGACCTCGCCGTCCGCGAGGCCGCGACGCCGCTGGACGAGGTGAAGGCCGCCGCGCAGGCGGCCCGGCCGGCGCGCGACGCGCTGGCGGCCCTGCGCGCGCCCGGCGTCGGCGTGATCGCCGAGGTCAAGCGGCGCAGCCCCTCCAAGGGCGACCTGGCCGACATCGCCGACCCGGCCTCCCTGGCGCAGCAGTACGCCGCCGGGGGCGCCCGCGTCATCTCGGTGCTCACCGAGGGGCGGCGCTTCGGGGGGTCGCACGCCGACCTCGCCGCCGTCCGCGCCGTCGTGGACGTCCCGGTGCTGTGCAAGGACTTCATCGTCAGCAGCTACCAGGTGCACGAGGCCCGCGCGCACGGCGCCGACGTCGTCCTGCTGATCGTGGCGGCGCTGGAGCAGAACGTGCTGGTCGGCCTGCTCGAGCGGGTCGAGTCCCTGGGCATGACGGCGCTGGTCGAGGTGCACACGGAGGCCGAGGCCGACCGCGCGATGGCGGCCGGCGCCTCGGTGATCGGGGTCAACGCCCGCGACCTGACCACGCTGCAGGTCGACCGGTCCACCTTCGAGCGGATCGCCCCCGGGCTGCCGTCGGAGGTCGTGAAGGTCGCCGAGTCCGGCGTCCGTGGCCCGCACGACCTGATCAGCTACGCCGCCGCCGGGGCCGACGCCGTGCTCGTGGGCGAGGGTCTGGTCACCGCCGGCGACGCCCGCCAGGCGGTCGCCGACCTGGTGACGGCGGGCAGCCACCCCGCCACCCCGCGCACCACCCGCTGAGGGACTGCGGTCCCGGCCGCTCGACCCGGTCCGACGCGGTGAGCCCCCGGCGCCGCCGCCGGTCCAGGCTCTGACCTGCGGGAAGTGTCCTACCCCCGGCCTAGCCTGCGGTTGTGTCGGTGGTCGGGTTCGCGGTCGGGGTGACGGTTGGGCCGGTGTCCGAGCCGCCCTCGCCCTGGGAGCTGAAGGATCCCGATCCTCAGCGGTGGGACGAGCCGCTGTCGGCGTGGCTGCCGGCCCGCCGGTCGGCGGGCGAGGTGGCGGATCTGCTGGGGCAGATCGTGGCCGCGGAGGCGCGGCTGGCGGCGTTGCGGGTGGAGCTGGTGATGGACCTCGCCGCCGCCCCCCCGACCCCGGTCGATCCGCTGCCCGGCGGGGAGCGGGCCGGAACGGTGGGGCCGGCGGGGGTGAGTGAGTTCGTGCCCGATGAGCTGGCGGCGGTGCACAACGGCAGCCGGGCGGCGGCGGTGACCCTGCTGGAGCACGCCGGGGTGCTCACCACCGGGCTGCCGGCCACCTTCGCCCGGCTGCGGCTGGGCCAGCTGGACTGGCCCCGTGCCCGGGCGATCGCCGCGGAGGTCGCCGCCACCGGGGCCGGCACCGATCCGGCGGTGATCGCCGCGGCGGAGGCCGCGGTGCTGCCCGGCGCCACCGGGCTGGGGCTGGGCCGGCTGCGCGAAGCCATGCGGGCGGAGCTGGTGGCCCGCGACGCCGCCGCGGCCGACCGGCGCCGGGAAGCGCGCCGGCGCGGCGCGGATGTGCCGGTGCGGCCGGTCGGGGACGGGATGGGCGAGCTGCGCGCCCTGCTCCCGCATCCCGACGCCCGCGCCTGCCGGGCGGCGGTGGACGGCCACGCCCGGGCGGCGAAGGCGGCCGGGGATGACCGGCCGGTCGGCATGCTGCGCGCCGGTGCGCTGGCCGATCTGCTGCTCCGGCCGTGGCAGGACCAGCCCGCGGTGACCGCGCAGCTGACCGTGGTCGCCCCGCTGGGCGCGCTCACCCCGGCCGGTTTCCTGGCCGCCGGGAACCCGCTACCGGCCGCCTTCACCGCAGCCGGCACCCAGGCCGGGGTTCCTGCGCCGATCGGGGAGGTCGACGGGGAGCCGATCACCGCCGCCCACCTGCGCGAACTGCTCGCCCAGCTGGACGCCTGCGCCCTGCAGGCACCCCCGGGTGGCGGCCTGGACATCGCCATCACCGACGACACCGGAAAGCTGCGGGCGGTCACCGGCCGCGGCCAGCTGGCCCGGCTGGCGGCCAGCGGCTGCCCCGAGCACCCCGACGCCGCCTGCGGGTGCCCGCTGCTGGGCCCGCCGCCGGCGGTGGCCCGCTACCGCCCGACCGCGGCCCAGCAGCGGTTCCTGCGGGTCCGCGACCGCACCTGCCGCCACCCCGGCTGCACCGTGCCCGCCGGCTGGGCCGACCTGGACCACGTCCTCGCCCACGCCGACGGCGGCCAGACCGCCTGCGAGAACTTGTGCTGCCTGTGCCGCCGCCACCACCGGCTCAAGACCTTCGCCCCCGGCTGGACCCACACCCTGGACGACGACGGCGTGCTCACCGTCACCACCCCCAGCGGGGTCACCGGGACAAGCCGACCACCCGGCTACCGCGTCCTCACCCAGCCACCCGGACCACCACCGGACCCGGACCCGGACGAGGAGCTCGAGCCGGACGACGACCCGCCACCCTTCTGACCGCACGCGGCTGCGCTGGTCCGATCCGGTGATGTCGCGTGCACCCCTGCGGCGCTCGCGGCGCCCGGCGCGGGACACTGTGCGCATGACGACGACCAGCCCACCGCAGACCGGAGACCTCTCGCTCCCGGCGCGACCGGGCTGGCCCGACGCCACCGGGCACTTCGGGGTGTTCGGCGGCCGCTTCGTCCCGGAGGCGCTGATCGCCGCGCTCGACGAGCTGACCGAGGCCTACGAGGCCATGCGGGTCGACCCGGCCTTCCTGACCGAGTTCGCCCGCCTGCAGCGCGACTACACCGGTCGGCCGAGCCCGGTCACCGAGGTGCCGAAGTTCGCCGCCCACGCCGGCGGGGCGCGGATCCTGCTCAAGCGCGAGGACCTCAACCACACCGGCTCGCACAAGATCAACAACGTGCTGGGCCAGGCGCTGCTCACGAAGCGGATCGGCAAGACCCGCGTCATCGCCGAGACCGGCGCCGGCCAGCACGGCGTCGCGACGGCGACCGCGGCCGCGCTCATGGGGCTGTCCTGCACCGTCTACATGGGCGAGGAGGACACCCGGCGCCAGGCGCTCAACGTCGCCCGCATGCGGCTGCTCGGCGCCGAGGTGATCCCGGTGACCACCGGCTCGCGCACCCTCAAGGACGCGATCAACGAGGCCTTCCGCGACTGGGTGACCAACGTGGAGACGACCAACTACGTCTTCGGCACCGTCGCCGGCCCGCACCCGTTCCCCGCGATGGTCCGGGACTTCCAGCGGGTCATCGGCGACGAGGCCCGCGCCCAGGTGCTCGAGCGGGAGGGGCGGCTGCCCGACGCCGTCCTCGCCTGCGTCGGCGGCGGCTCGAACGCGATCGGCATATTCACCGCCTTCGTGCCCGACGAGGGCGTGCGGCTGGTCGGCCTGGAGGCGGGCGGCGACGGCGTCGGCACCGGCCGGCACGCGGCGACGATCACCGGGGGGACCCCGGGCGTGCTGCACGGCGCCCGCTCGTTCCTCCTCCAGGACGAGAACGGCCAGACCGTGGAGTCCCACTCCATCAGCGCCGGCCTGGACTACCCGGGCGTCGGCCCGGAGCACTCCTACCTGCACCACATCGGGCGGGCCGAGTACCGGCCGGTCACCGACGCCGAGGCCATGGAGGCGTTCGCTCTCCTCTGCCGGACCGAGGGCATCATCCCGGCGATCGAGTCCGCCCACGCCCTCGCCGGCGCGCTCGTGCTCGGCAAGGAGCTCGGGCCGGACACGCTGCTCCTGGTGAACCTCTCCGGGCGGGGCGACAAGGACGTCGAGACGGCGTCGCGCTGGTTCGGGCTGGGCGACCGTCAGGAGGTCGACCCGGGCCCGGGTCTGGACACCGACCAGCGGCCCACCGAGGGTGCGGTCAGCAACGCCGAGGCCGTCGCCGGCCAGGACGCGGGGGAGACGGCGTGAGCGCGCTGCAGGAACGGATCGACGCGGCGAAGGCTGAGGGCCGCGCCGCCCTGATCGCCTACCTCCCGGTCGGCTACCCGGACGTCGAGGGCTCGATCGAGGCCATGGTGGCGGCGGTCGAGGCCGGTGCCGACGTCGTCGAGATCGGCGTCCCCTACAGCGACCCCGGCATGGACGGTCCGGTGATCCAGGAGGCCGTGGAGGTCGCCGTGCGCGCCGGGGTCGGCATGCCGGACGTCCTCCGCGCCGTGGCGGCCGTCGCCGCCGCGGGCGCCGTCCCGGTCGTGATGAGCTACTGGAACCCGATCGAGCGCTACGGCGTCGCCCGGTTCGCCGCGGACCTGGCCGCGGCCGGGGGAGCGGGCGCCATCACGCCCGACCTGATCCCCGACGAGGCCGGGGAGTGGCTGGCCGGGGCGGAGGAGCACGGCCTGGACCGGGTGTTCCTCGTCGCGCCGTCGTCGACCGACGCGCGCCTTCGCTCGACCACCGCCGCCTGTCGCGGGTTCGTCTACGCCGCGTCCACGATGGGGGTCACCGGCACGCGGGCCACGGTGGGCGACGCCGCCGAGAAGCTCGTGGCCCGCACCCGGGAGGCCGCGCCCGGCCTGCCGGTCTGCGTCGGCCTGGGCGTCTCGGACGGCGGCCAGGCGGCCGAGGTCGCCGCGTTCGCCGACGGCGTCATCGTGGGCTCCGCCTACGTCCGCGAGCTGCTGGAGGGCCGGGGGGTGGAGGGCGTCCGCGCGCTCACCCGGGACCTCGCCGCCGGTGTCCGCCGGGCGGGGGTGCCGGCGTGACGGTGCTCGCCGCCATCCCGAGCCCCACCCAGGGCGTCTGGGAGCTCGGGCCGCTGCCGATCCGGGCCTACGCGCTGTGCATCGTCGCCGGCATCGTCGCGGCCGTCCTGATCACCGAGCGGCGCTGGGTCGCTCGCGGCGGAGCGCCCGGGGACGTGCTGGACATCGCCGTGTGGGCGGTGCCTTTCGGCATCGTCGGCGGGCGCATCTACCACGTGATCTCCAGTCCGCGGCCGTACTTCGGCGCGGACGGCGACCCGCTGCGGGCCTTCGCCATCTGGGAGGGCGGCCTCGGCATCTGGGGCGCCATCGCGCTCGGCGGCGTGGGGGCCTGGATCGCCTGCCGGCGGCGTGGCATCCCGCTGCCCGCGTTCGCCGACGCCCTGGCGCCGGGGCTCCTGGTGGCGCAGGCGATCGGCCGGCTGGGCAACTGGTTCAACAACGAGCTCTACGGCGGCCCCACCGACCTGCCCTGGGCGCTCACGATCTACGAGTGGAGCGGGGGCCGGGCGGTCACCGGCGCCGACGGCGAACCGGTGGTGCTCGGCACCTTCCACCCCACGTTCCTCTACGAGCTGCTGTGGAACCTCGCCGCGGCGGTGCTGGTCGTCTGGGCCGACCGCCGCTTCCGCCTCGGGCACGGCCGGGCGTTCGCGCTCTACGTGGCCTCCTACTGCGCCGGCCGGCTCTGGATCGAGCTCCTGCGCACCGACCCGGCCGAGACCTTCTTCGGCGTCCGGGTCAACGTCTTCACCTCGATCGTCGTCGGGCTGCTGGCGGTGACCTACTTCGTCTGGCAGCGCGGCCGCCCTCGCGAGGTCATCGACCGCGGCGACGCGGCCACCTCCGGCGAGCCGGCCGCGCCGGGGTCCCCGGCACCCACCGAGGCGTCGGCCGGGCCCTCCTCCGGGGCGACGGCGGCCGCGGCGCGTGAGGACGATCACCGGCCGTCGTCCGGGAGCTGACCGGGGGCTCGCCGGGCGGCCCGCGCCTGAGCGTGTGCACCGTCACGGATCGGCTTCAGCCGTGTCAGGACGGCGTTACGGCTGTGTACGCTTCCGCCTGACCCACCCAGCGATCCTGGCGCGGGTCGTAGTGTCGGACCGGGCCAGCGCTGCCCCGCGGACGACGGCTCGCCGGCACCAACCGGTGGGCTCGCGCGCGTCAGCCGGTCGGGGCCACCTGTGCCCGCCCGGTACCCCGCGATCCGCACGTGCCGCCATCTCCGCCGCCCTTGACCTCCGGCCCGGGCCCCCGCCCCCGTCCCGCCCTCGCCCCCGAGGGACGACGGTGCGCCGACGACGGGAGTGACATGACCGACCTTCCCGCCCCCGCCACCGCGGCAGCCACCACCACCGCCGTGCCGCCGGCCGTGCCGTTCTCGGCCGTGCCCGCGCCGTCGGGCCTGTACGACCCGGCCAACGACAAGGACGCCTGCGGCGTCGCCTTCGTCGCCGACGCCCGCGGCCGCCGCAGCCGCCGCATCGTCCAGGCCGGCCTCACCGCGCTGCACAACCTGGACCACCGCGGCGCCGCCGGGTCCGAGCCGAACTCCGGCGACGGCGCCGGCATCCTCACCCAGATCCCCGACGCGCTGCTGCGCGCCGAGGTCGACTTCGACCTGCCCCCGCTGGGCGAGTACTCCGTCGGCATCGCGTTCCTGCCGACCGACGAGGCCGAGCGCGCCGCCCGCCACGAGGACGTCGCCCGCCTGGCCGAGGAGGAGGGGCTCACCGTCCTGGGCTGGCGCGACGTGCCGGTCGACCCCGACGGCGCCGACCTCGGCCCCACGGCGCGGGCGGTCATGCCGCACTTCGCGCAGGTCTTCGTCGCCGAGACCATGGGCGGTCGGGCCGACGAGAAGGCCTTCGGCGGGAACGTCGTCTGCAACGGCGTGACCCGGCTGGAGCGCCGCTCGTTCGTGCTGCGCAAGCGCGCCGAGCGGGCCGCGGTGGACGCGGGCAGCTCGTTGTACATCACCTCGCTGTCGTCGCGGACCATCACCTACAAGGGCATGCTGACCACCGACCAGCTGCCGCTCTTCTTCCCCGACCTGCGCGACGAGCGCTACGAGTCGGCGATCGCGCTGGTGCACAGCCGCTTCTCGACCAACACCTTCCCGAGCTGGCCGCTGGCGCACCCGTTCCGCTTCATCGCCCACAACGGCGAGATCAACACCATCAAGGGCAACCGCAACCGCATGCGGGCGCGCGAGGCCAAGCTCGACACCCAGCTCTTCGACGGCCCGGCCGGCCCCGCCTCCGAGCTCGGGCTGGACCGGATCTTCCCGGTCACCGCGAGCGACTTCAGCGACTCGGCCACCTTCGACGAGGTGCTCGAGCTGCTGCACCTGTCGGGCCGCTCGCTGCCGCACGCGGTGCTGATGATGATCCCGGAGGCGTGGGAGAACCACGACGAGATGGACCCGGCCCGCCGGGCCTTCTACCGGTTCCACTCCTCGATCATGGAGCCCTGGGACGGCCCCGCGGCCGTCTGCTTCACCGACGGCACGCTCATCGGCGCGGTCCTGGACCGCAACGGGCTGCGCCCGGGCCGCTGGTGGCACACCCGGGACGACCTGGTCGTCATGGCCAGCGAGGTCGGCGTGCTCGACATCCCGGCCGCCGACGTCGTCGCCAAGGGTCGGCTGCAGCCGGGTCGGATGTTCCTCGTCGACACCGCCTCCGGGCGGATCGTCTCCGACGAGGAGGTCAAGGGCGCCCTGGCCACGGAGCACCCCTACGAGGACTGGCTGCACGCCGGCCTGGTGCACCTGCCGCAGCTGCCCGAGCGCCGCCGCTCGCGTCCCAGCCACGAGTCCGTCGTCCGCCGGCAGATGCTCTTCGGCTACACCGAGGAGGACCTGCGCATGCTGGTCACCCCGATGGCCGCCAGCGGCGCCGAGCCGATCGGCTCCATGGGCACCGACACCCCGATCGCGGCGCTGTCGGATCGCTCCCGGCTGCTCTACGACTACTTCGGGCAGCTGTTCGCCCAGGTGACCAACCCGCCGCTGGACGCCATCCGCGAGGAGCTGGTGACCAGCCTGGGCCGCACCTTCGGCCCGGAGCAGAACCTGCTGACCGCCACGCCGGCGTCCTGCCGGCAGGTGCACCTGCCGTTCCCGGTCATCGACAACGACGAGCTGGCCAAGATCCTGCACATCGACGACGACGGCGACCTGCCCGGTTACGCCGCCGTCCGGATCACCGGCCACTTCGACGTCAACGGCGGCGGCACCGCCCTGGCCGAGGCCGTCGAGCAGCTGCGGACCAAGGTCTCGAAGGCGATCTCGGCCGGCGCCCGGATCATCGTGCTCTCCGACCGCGACTGCGACGAGAAGCGCGCGCCGATCCCGTCGCTGCTGATGACCGCGGCGGTGCACCACCACCTGGTGCGGGAGAAGACCCGCATGGAGGTCGGGCTCGTCGTCGAGTCCGGCGACTGCCGCGAGGTCCACCACGTCGCCCTGCTGCTGGGCTACGGCGCCGCGGCGGTCAACCCGTACCTGGCGTTCGAGTCCATCGAGGACCTGATCCGCGACGGCGCCCTGACCGGCGTGGAGCCGGCGCAGGCCGTCCGCAACATGGTCAAGGCGCTGGGCAAGGGCGTCCTCAAGGTCATGAGCAAGATGGGCATCAGCACCGTCGGCTCGTACACGATGGCGCAGATCTTCGAGGCGGTCGGCCTCTCCCAGGAGCTCGTCGACGAGTACTTCACCGGCACCTCCTGCCCGCTGGGCGGCGTCGGCATCGACGTGCTCGCCGAGGAGGTGGCCATGCGCCACCGCCGCGCCTACCCGGAGAACCCGACGGAGCGGGCGCACCGCCGGCTGGAGACCGGCGGGGAGTACCAGTGGCGCCGCGAGGGCGAGGTGCACCTCTTCAGCCCCGAGACGGTGTTCCTGCTCCAGCACGCCACCCGGGCCCGGCAGTACGACGTCTTCGAGAAGTACACGCAGACGGTCGACAAGATGTCCGAGGAGGCCGCGACCCTGCGCGGGCTCTTCACGCTGAAGACGGGCGTGCGGCCGCCCGTGCCGCTCGACGAGGTCGAGCCGGTCAGCGAGATCGTCAAGCGCTTCAACACCGGTGCGATGAGCTACGGCTCGATCTCGCAGGAGGCGCACGAGACCCTCGCCATCGCGATGAACCGCCTGGGCGGGCGGTCGAACACCGGTGAGGGCGGCGAGGACCCCGACCGGTTCACCGCCGACCCGAACGGGGACCTGCGCCGCTCGGCGATCAAGCAGGTGGCGTCCGGCCGCTTCGGCGTCACCAGCGAGTACCTGGTCAACGCCGACGACATCCAGATCAAGATGGCGCAGGGCGCCAAGCCCGGCGAGGGCGGGCAGCTCCCCGGCGGCAAGGTGTACCCGTGGGTGGCGCGCACCCGGCACTCGACGCCGGGCGTGGGCCTGATCAGCCCGCCGCCGCACCACGACATCTACTCGATCGAGGACCTCAAGCAGCTCATCCACGACCTGAAGAACGCCAACGACGCGGCGAGGATCCACGTCAAGCTGGTCGCCGAGGTCGGCGTCGGGACGGTCGCGGCCGGGGTGAGCAAGGCGCACGCCGACGTCGTCCTGATCTCCGGGATGGACGGCGGCACGGGTGCGGCGCCTCTCACGTCGCTCAAGCACGCCGGCTCCCCCTGGGAGCTGGGGCTCGCCGAGACCCAGCAGACGCTCCTCGCCAACGGTCTGCGCGATCGGATCGTGGTGCAGGTCGACGGCCAGATGAAGACCGGCCGCGACGTCGTCGTGGCGGCGCTGCTCGGCGCCGAGGAGTTCGGCTTCGCCACCGCGCCGCTGGTCGTCTCCGGCTGCGTGATGATGCGGGTCTGCCACCTCGACACCTGCCCGGTGGGCGTGGCCACGCAGAACCCGGAGCTGCGCAAGCGCTTCACCGGCCGGCCGGAGTTCGTCGTCACCTTCTTCGAGTTCCTCGCCGAGCAGGTGCGGCACTACCTGGCCGAGCTGGGTTTCCGGTCCATCGACGAGGCCGTCGGCCACGCCGAGCTGCTCGACACCCGCCAGGCCGTCGACCACTGGAAGGCGCAGGGTCTGGACCTCTCGCCGGTCCTCGTCGTCCCGGAGCTGCCCGAGGGCACCCCGCGGCGCGCGGTCCGCGGTCAGGACCACGGCCTGGACGTCGCCCTGGACCAGACGCTGATCCAGCTGTGCGAGGGGGCGCTGCTCGACGCGCGGCCGGTCAGCCTCGAGCTGCCGGTGCGCAACGTCAACCGGACCGTCGGCACGATGCTGGGCTCGATGGTCACCCGCCGCTTCGGGGGCGAGGGGCTGCCCGACGGCACGATCGACCTCACCTTCGGGGGGTCGGCCGGCCAGTCCTTCGGCGCCTTCCTGCCCCGGGGCATCACCATGCGGCTCTTCGGCGACGCCAACGACTACGTCGGCAAGGGCCTGTCGGGCGGGCGGATCATCGTGCGGCCCTCCCGGGAGGCGCCGTTCCTCGCCGAGGACAACGTCATCGCCGGCAACGTCATCGGCTACGGCGCGACCAGCGGGGAGATCTTCCTGCGCGGCCGGGTCGGCGAGCGTTTCTGCGTGCGCAACTCCGGCGCGCTGGCGGTCGTCGAGGGCGTCGGTGACCACGCGCTGGAGTACATGACCGGCGGGCGCGCGGTGATCCTCGGCGCCACCGGCCGCAACATCGCGGCCGGCATGTCGGGTGGGATCGGCTACGTGCTCGACCTCGCGCGGCACCGGGTGAACCCCGAGATGGTGGACGTCGAGCCGCTGGACGTCGAGTCGGCGCAGTGGCTGCGCGACGTGCTCGTGCGCTACGCCGCCGACACGGAGTCCAGCGTGGCCGCCGCGCTGCTGGCCGACTGGGGTCGCTGGTCGGAGCGGTTCAGCGTGATCATGCCGCGCGACTACCGGCGGGCGCTGGAGGCCCGGCGCGCCGCCGAGGCCGCCGGCACCGACGTGGATCGAGCAGTGATGGAGGCAGCACGTGGCTGACCAGACCGGTTTCCTCAAGTACGAGCGCGCGCTGCCGCCGCGCCGGCCCGTGGAGGTCCGCCTCCTGGACTGGAAGGACGTCTACAGCCGGCGGGAGAACGGGGAGGACCCGCTCTTCCCGACGGCCGAGGTGCGCACCCAGGCGGCCCGCTGCATGGACTGCGGCATCCCCTTCTGCCACCACGCGTGCCCGGTGGCGAACCTGATCCCGGAGTGGAACGACCTGGCCCGCCGCGACGACTGGCAGGACGCCATCGAGCGGCTGCACGCGACCAACAACTTCCCGGAGTTCACCGGGAAGCTCTGCCCGGCGCCGTGCGAGGGCTCCTGCGTGCTGAACCTGCAGGAGTCGCCGGTCACCATCAAGCAGATCGAGTGGGAGATCATCGACCGCGCCTGGGACGAGGGCTGGGTCAGCCCCCAGACCCCGGCCGAGCGCACCGGCAAGAAGGTCGCCGTCGTCGGCTCCGGCCCCGCCGGGCTCGCCGCCGCCCAGCAGCTCACCCGGGCCGGGCACGATGTCACCGTCTACGAGCGGGCGGACCGCATCGGCGGCCTGCTCCGGTACGGCATCCCCGAGTTCAAGATGGAGAAGTCCGTCCTGGACCGGCGGCTGGACCAGATGCGCGCCGAGGGCACCCGGTTCGTCACCGGGGTCGACGTGGGCAGCGGCCGGGACGGCGACGTGACCGTCGAGCAGCTGCGGGGCGACTTCGACGCCGTCGTGCTCGCCGGCGGCGCGACCATCGGCCGCGACCTGCCCGCGCCCGGCCGGGAGCTGGCCGGCATCCACCTGGCCATGGAGTACCTGCCCTACGGCAATCGGCAGGCGCTCGGCGAGCTCGACGACCCGCCGATCAACGCGCACGGGAAGCACGTCGTGATCATCGGCGGTGGCGACACCGGCGCCGACTGCCTCGGCACCGCGCACCGGCAGGGCGCCGCCTCGGTCACCCAGCTCGAGATCATGCCGGCGCCCCCGGACCGGCGGGACCAGGCCAGCAACCCGTGGCCGACCTACCCGATGATCATGCGCGTCTCCAGCGCCCACGAGGAGGGCGGCGAGCGGCTCTACTCGGTCAACACCGAGCGCTTCGTCGGCGACGACTCCGGTCACGTGCGCGCCCTGCTGCTGCACGAGGTGGAGCGGGTCGACGGCCGGTTCCAGAAGATCGAGGGGACCGAGCGCGAGCTCCCCGCCGACCTGGTCTTCCTGGCCATGGGCTTCACCGGGGCCCAGCGGGAGGGGCTGGTCGACTCCCTCGGCGTGGAGGTCGACGGCCGCGGCAACGTGGTCCGCGACGACGAGTTCATGTCGACCGTCCCCGGCGTCTTCGTCGCCGGTGACATGGGGCGCGGCCAGTCGCTGATCGTCTGGGCCATCGCCGAGGGCCGGGCCGCGGCGGCCGGCGTCGACACCTGGCTGACGGGGGAGTCCGCGCTGCCCCGGCCGGTCACCCCCACCGCGGTCGCCCTGAGGTAGCCGAGACGCCGTCCTGCCACCGAGCACGCCCGAGGTGGACCGGTCGCGGGGCCCGGAGGGTCCCCGGCCGGTCCACGGGAAGCGGCTCAGCGGCAGTGGGGAACGGCACGAGGCCGCGGTGCGGTCGGGAGGATCGCGATGCCATAGCGTTATCGCCATGTCCCGCCGCGCGAAGATCGTCTGCACCCTCGGTCCGGCCACCAGCTCCCCCGAGCAGGTCACCGCCCTCGTCGAGTCGGGCATGGACGTCGCCCGGCTCAACTTCAGCCACGGCGCGCACGAGGACCACGCCGCCGCGTACCACCTGGTGCGGAAGGCCTCGGACAGCACCGGGCACGCCGTCGCCATCCTGGCCGACCTGCAGGGTCCCAAGATCCGCCTCGGCACGTTCGCCGACGGGCCGGTCACCTGGGCCACCGGCAGCCAGGTCTGCATCACCGTCGAGGACGTCGAGGGCACCGCCGAGCGGGTCTCGACCACCTACAAGGACCTCGCCAACGACGTCCGGGTCGGCGACCGGCTCCTGGTGGACGACGGCAACCTCTCGCTCAGCGTCGTCCGCGTCGAGGGGCCCGACGTCTACTGCCTGGTCGTCGAGGGCGGCAAGGTGTCGAACAACAAGGGGCTCTCGCTGCCCGGCGTCTCGGTGAGCGTGCCGGCGCTGTCGGACAAGGACGAGCGGGACCTGCGCTTCGCGCTGCACCTGGGCGTGGACTTCATCGCGCTCTCCTTCGTGCGCTCGCCCACCGACGTCGCCCTGGTCCGCGACATCATGCGCCAGGAGGACATCTTCGTCCCCGTCATCGCCAAGCTGGAGAAGCCGGAGGCGGTCCGCAACCTCGACGCGATCGTCGAGGCGTTCGACGGGATCATGGTCGCCCGCGGCGACCTCGGCGTGGAGTTGGCCCTGGAGCAGGTGCCGCTCGTGCAGAAGCGCGCCATCCAGGCCGCCCGCGAGCGGAACAAGCCCGTCATCGTGGCCACCCAGATGCTCGAGTCGATGATCACGAACTCGCGGCCGACCCGGGCGGAGGCCTCCGACGTCGCCAACGCCGTCCTCGACGGCGCCGACGCCGTCATGCTGTCGGGGGAGACCTCGGTGGGGCAGTACCCCATCGGCGCGGTCCGGACGATGGACCGGATCATCGAGGCCGTCGAGAGCGACCACCTGTGGGTGCCAGAGCTCGCGCGCCGCTCGCGCTCGCGGTCGGGGGCGATCGTGCGCGCCGCCCGGGACATCGGGGAGTCCCTCGACGTCAAGGCGCTGGCGACCTTCACGCAGACCGGGGAGACCGCCCGCCGGCTGGCCGCCCTGCACCCCCGGCAGCCGCTGCTCGCGTTCACGGTCGACGCCCGTGTCCGGAGCCTGCTGGCCCTCTCCTGGGGTGTCGAGACCTTCCTGGTGCCCGCGGTCGAGCACACCGACGACATGGTCGCCCAGGTGGACTTCTCGTTGCTGTCCATCGGCCGCCTGCAGGTGGGCGATCGCGTGGTCGTGGTCGCCGGCAGCCCGCCGAACACCGTCGGGTCCACCAACCTCATCCGCGTGCACGAGGTGGGTACCGACTCGTGAGCGGCGGGGCGGAGGACACCCAGGCGGCGGCGCTGCTGTCGGTGCTGGACCTGACCGAGCGGGAGCCGGACGTCTTCGTCGGCAAGACGCCGAGCAGCGAGCGGCAGCGCATCTTCGGCGGCCAGGTCGCCGGCCAGGCGCTCGTGGCCGCGGGGCGCACCGTGCCGGCCGGGCGGGGCGTGCACTCGCTGCACTCCTACTTCCTCCGGCCCGGCGACCCCTCGGAGGAGATCCGCTACTCCGTCGACCGCATCCGGGACGGGCGCTCCTTCTCGACGCGGCGGGTGATCGCCTGCCAGCGGCGCAAGGGCGAGGACGTCGCGATCTTCGCGCTCACCGCGGACTTCCACGTCGGCGAGCCGGCCGTGGCCGAGCACTCCCTCCCGATGCCGCAGGTGGCCGGTCCCGCGGAGATGATCGGCACCGAGGAGATCGTCGCCCGGCACGGCGGGCGGGCCGCCTTCATGGCCGCCATGGGACGGGTCGTCGAGCAGCGCTTCCTGCACGACCCGTTCGCGGCGCCGCCCAAGTCACCGCCGCACACGCAGTCCTGGACCTGGTTCCGGGTGGCCGGCGAGCTGCACGACGACCCCGTGGTGCAGGCGGCCGCGCTGACCTTCGTGAGCGACCTGACGCTGCTCTCGGCCGGGTTCGCGCGTCTCGGCGGCGGCTGGCCCGACTTCATCGGCGCGAGCCTCGACCACGCCGTGTGGTTCCACCGTCCGGTGCGCGCGGACGACTGGCTGCTCTACGAGACCGACAGCCCGGCGGCCGCGGCCGGCCGGGCGCTGTGCCTCGGCCAGATCTGGGCCGCCGACGGCACGCACGTGGCGACCGTCGCCCAGGAGGGGCTGATCCGGTCCCCGGAGCGCTGAGCGCCGCTCCGGGGACCGTGCCGGTGCCCCGGCCGATCAGACGGGGTTCGCGACGTCCTCGCCGGCCGGCTCGGTGACCGGCGCGTCCGTCGGCCGGCCCGGTGCCTGCTCGTCGGCGCCCTGCTCGTCGGCGCCCTGCTCGTCGGCGCCCTGCTCGTCGGCCGGCGCCTGCTCGCGCTCCGCCCGCTCCCGCTCCGCGTGCTCCCGCTCCGCTCGCTCGCGCTCGGCGGCCCGGGCCGCGGCCTGCTCCTCGGCCTGCGCGGCGAAGTCGGCGGCGAGCCAGTCGTGGCCCTCGACGAGGAGCGCCCACGCCCGCTCGACGTGCGCCCGCGTGGTCGCCGGCGAGCCGATCGCGACGCGGAGGACCGCTTCCCGCCGGACCGTGGTGTGGGTCAGGAAGACCTCGCCGCCGTCGTTGAGGCGGTCCAGCAGCGTCATCGTCGCGACGTCGGCGTCCACCCCGACCGGCCACCGCGGCTTGAGGCAGACCAGCGAGAGCGGGTGCGGGGCGACGACGTCGAACCGCTCGTCGGCCGCGGCCCAGCCGGCGAGCTCCTGGGCGAGGGCGACGTGGCCGCGCACGTGGGCGCGCAACCCCTCGGCGCCGTACCAGCGGAGGACGAACCAGAGCTTGAGGGCGCGGAACCGGCGGCCCAGCTCGATCTGCCAGTCCCGGTAGTCGACGACGGCCCCGGCATCGGTGGCGGCGTTGCGGAGGTAGTCGGGGAGGATCGACAGCGCGCCGGTGAGGGCCGCGCGGTCGGCGACCCAGAAGAGCGTCGCGTCGAAGCCGGTGAGCAGCCACTTGTGGGCGTCGGTGGTGTAGCTGTCGGCCCACTCGACCCCGGCCTGCAGCTCGCGCAGCTCGGGCGCGACCGCGCTGACGCCGGCGTACGCGGCGTCGACGTGCAGCCAGACCCCGAAGCGCTGGCAGATCGGCCCGATCGCGGCGAGGGGGTCGACCGCGGTGGTGGAGGTGCTGCCCACCGTGGCGCAGACCAGCACGGGCCGGTACCCGCGGGCGACGTCGCGCTCGAGCCGTGCGGCGAGCGCGGCGGGGTTCATGGCGAGCTCGCCGTCGACCTCGACGATCCGGACCGCCTCGGTCCCGAGCCCGGCGATGCGGACGGCCTTCTCCATGGAGGAGTGCGTCTCGCTGGAGACGTAGACGGTGGCGCGGTCCGGCTGCACGCCCTGGCGGACGGTCGCCCCGCCGCTGGCCCGGTGCAGCGCGGCGAGCAGGGCCACGAGGTTGGCCCCGGAGCTGGAGTCCTGGACGACGCCGCCGCCGGTGCCGGTGGAGAGGAACGAGTCGGGGAGCCCGAGGAGCCCGGCGAACCAGTCCATGACGTGCTGCTCGAGCTCGGTGGCCGCTGGGCTGGTCACCCACGACATGCCCTGCACCCCGAGGCCGGCGGAGACCAGGTCGCCCAGCACCGAGGGGCCGGAGGTGTTCGCCGGGAAGTAGCCGAGGAAGCCGGGGTGCTGCCAGTGGGTCACGCCCGGGAGGACGACCCGGTCGAGGTCGGCGAGCACCGCGGCGAAAGGCTCGCCCTGCTCCGGCGGCTGCTCCGGCAGCATGGCCCGGACGTCGCCGGGGGAGACCTGCGAGCGCACCGGGAAGGAGCCGATGCGCGCCCAGTAGTCGGCGATCCAGTCGACCACCTCGTGGCCGTGCTGCCGGAACTGCTCGGGCGTCATGTGCGGCGCGGGCTCGGTCACAGGGCCACGGTAGGGGGATCGTGGCGAGGGGGGCCCGGAGGGTCCCGCGTAGCCGCGATGGACGCGCTCGTCGCAGCGGGGGAGCGGCACGTGGGCGCGGTGTCGTCCGGAGGACGACGGACCACGAGGACGACGGATCACACGGTGCCCCCGGTGCGACTCGAACGCACACTGCGCGGGTTTTGAATCCGCTCCCTCTGCCGATTGGGGTACGGGGGCGTGCCGGGTGCGACCGGCGCCCGAGAAGAGTAGCCGGGCGGTGCTCCCCGGCTGACGCCGATAGGCTCCACCCCCGTGAGCAGCGAGCCGATCCGTGTCCTGATCGCCGAGGACGAGGCACTCATCCGTCTGGACCTCAAGGAGATGCTCGAGGAGGAGGGGTACAGCGTCGTCGCGGAGGTCGGCGACGGGCAGCAGGCCGTGGAACGCGCCGAGGAGCTGCGCCCCGACCTGGTGATCCTCGACATCCAGATGCCGGTGCTCGACGGCCTGTCGGCCGCGGAGCGGATCGCCTCGGCCCGCACCGCGCCGGTCATCGTGCTCACGGCCTTCAGCCAGCGCGAGCTGGTGGAGCGGGCCCGCGACGCCGGCGCCATGGCCTACCTGGTCAAGCCGTTCTCCAAGAACGACCTCGTGCCGGCCATCGAGGTGGCGCGCGGCCGGTTCGCCGAGATGACCGCGCTCGACGGCGAGGTGCGCACGCTGGAGGAGCGCCTGGAGACGCGCAAGGTCGTCGAGCGGGCGAAGGGCCGGCTCATGGCCGAGCAGGGCATGACCGAGGCCGAGGCCTTCCGCTGGATCCAGCGCACCGCCATGAACCAGCGGACGAGCATGAAGGCTCTGGCGGAGTCGGTCCTGGCGGCGGCGACGGCCGACGAGGGCCCTGCCTGACCCCTGATCGCCTCCCCGCTGCGCCCGCCGGGCGGCAGGGTCGTGCGGCCTCACGCGGCGTGTTTCCTGGTCCACGGTGCGGACGGCGAGGTCACGACCTCATCACGGTCGTTGCGCATGAGGGTGCAACCCCCAGTGCGGAAGCTAGGTTCTGCGCACTGATCGGCGCCCGGTCGGTGGTCGTCGCGTACGCGCGCCGGCGCCCGGGTGCACTGATGACACTGGGAGTTGCTTGATGCGCACTGGCACTACTGCCCGCAGCATCGCCGTCACCGGTGCTGCCCTGCTGGCGCTGACCGCCTGCGGTGGCGGCGACGAGGGCGGCACGTCGGCCGAAGGTGGCGGCGGCGGCGAAGGCGAGAAGCAGGTCAACGTCTACGGCACCGACGGCAACATGGGCAACGCGCTCGGGGAGTCGTTCTCGGAGCAGGGTGCCCTCGCCGGTATGCGGGGCACCACGCCGCTCACCGAGCTGGGCACGGAGTTCACCGACCGGCTGCTGGAGATCGACCCGGACCTCCAGGACTTCAACTACGCCGGCGAGACCTATGACGCGATCATGATCTCCGCGATCGCCGCGCAGCTGGCCGGCAGCACCGACCCGGCCGTCTTCGCCCCCTACATCAACGGGGTCACCTTCGGCGGCGAGGCCTGCGAGGACTTCGCCTCCTGCAAGGAGATCGTCGACGGCGGGGGCAACCCCGACTACGAGGGCGTCTCCGGTCCGCTGGCCTTCGCCGAGCCCGGTGAGCCGTCGGTCGCCAGCTTCGGCATCCTGCAGTTCGGCGAGGACAACACGATCGCCGCCGACGAGACGCAGTACGTGCTCGCCGGTGACGAGGCCAACGCCGCGTCCGACGAGGGACCGGCCCCGGCCGCTCCCGGCGCCACCGCGACCGACCCGCTGGTCATCGGCACGCTGCTGCCGCAGACCGGTGACCTGGCCTTCCTCGGCCCCCCGGAGATCGCCGGCGCCGACCTGGCCGTCCAGGAGATCAACGAGGCCGGTGGGGTCCTCGGCCAGCCGGTCCAGCTGATCCAGCGTGACTCCGGTGACACCTCGACCGACATCGCCACCCAGTCGGTCGACGCGCTGCTGCAGCAGAACGTCGACGTCATCGTCGGTGCGGCCTCCTCGGCCGTCACCCGCACGGTCATCGACAAGATCACCGGCGCCGGTGTCGTGCAGATCTCGCCGGCCAACACGTCGGACGAGTTCACGTCGTACAACGACAACGGGCTGTACTTCCGCACCGCCCCGCCGGACACGCTGCAGTCGCGTGCCCTCGCCGACCTCATCATCGAGGACGGCGCGAACACGGTGGGCATCCTGGCCCGCAACGACTCCTACGGCACCGGCCTGGCGGAGAACACCGTCGAGAACCTGGTGAGCAGCGGGCTCTCGGAGGACAGCATCGAGCTGGTCATCTACGACCCCACGGCGTCCAACTACGACGCCGAGATCCAGGACATGGTGGAGCTGAACCCCGACGCGATCGTGGTCATCGGCTTCGACGAGTCGGCACGGATCATCGAGGGTCTGAACTCGCAGGGCATCGGCCCGGCGCGCGGCTGACCCGGCCGGCGGATCGCTGATCCGCGCACGGCCAGCAGGAGCCCGGCACCGCATCGCGGTGCCGGGCTCCTGCGCGTCCGCCCGCCGCCGGCCGCGGCCGCACCCCGGCGATGCGCAGGACGACGACGGCGCCGGCAACCCCGTGGGGGTCACCGGCGCCGTCGTCGTGCGTGCGGGAGGTGCTAGTGCGCCTTGGCGAGGGTCCCCAGGTAGAGCTCGATGACCTTGGGGTCGTGCATGAGCGACTCGCCGGTCGCGGTGTAGGCGTTGCGGCCCTGGTCCAGGACGTAGCCGCGGTCGCAGATCTGCAGGCAGCGCCGGGCGTTCTGCTCGACCATGATGATCGAGACCCCGGTCGCGTTGATCCGGCGGCACCGGATGAAGACCTCGTCCTGGTAGGCGGGGGAGAGGCCCGCCGAGGGCTCGTCGAGCAGCAGCACCGACGGCTCCATCATCAGCGCCCGCCCCATGGCGACCATCTGGCGCTCACCGCCCGAGAGCGAGCCAGCCTTGATGCGGCGACGCTCGCCGAGCATGGGGAACAGCTCGGCGACGTAGTCGAACCGCTCCCTGAACGCCTTGGGGCGCAGGTAGGCGCCCATCTGCATGTTCTCCTCGATGGTGAGCGAGGGGAACACGTTGTTGTTCTGCGGCACGTACCCGACGCCCAGGGACACCAGCCGGTGTGCGGGTGCGGAGGTGATGTCCTCCCCGCGCAGCGTGACCGCGCCCGACCGGACCGGGATCAACCCGAAGAGCGTCTTGAGCAGCGTCGACTTCCCGGCCCCGTTCGGGCCGATGATGCCGACGAGCTCGCCCTCCTGCAGGTAGAAGTCGCAGCCGTTGAGGATGTTGACGCCGGGCACGTAGCCCGCGACGAGCTCGTCGGCGCGCACCAGGGCGCCCTCCGCGAGCCTGCTGTGCTCGGGGCGCGTCGCGGCGAGCTCGGCGGGGGAGAGGCCGGTGGTCGCGCCGTCGCGGTCGCCCGCGGCGTCGGTGGCCGCCGGGGCGTCGCCGCCCTGGTCGACCGGACGGTCGAACTCGTACTCGGGGTTCGTGCTGGTGCGGGGGTCCTTGCCCGCTCCCGGATCGATCGTCATCGGTCGCCGCCCTTCCGGTGCGTGCCCTCGGAGCCCAGGACGTCCCCGTCCCGGGTGTTCTGCCGCGCGATCGCCTCCTCGGCCTCGGCGAGCTGCGCCTCCTCCTCCTCGACGGTGAGGGGGGCGTCGTGGTGGGCGCCGAGGTAGGCGTCGACCACGGCCTGGTTCTGGCTGATCGACTCCGGCGGGCCCTCGGCGATCACGTTGCCCGCGGCCATCACGACGACCCAGTCGCTGATGTCGCGGACGACGTCCATGTCGTGCTCCACGAAGATGACCGTCATGCCCTGCTCGCGCAGGTCCTTGACGTGGCCGAGCAGGCTCTGCGTCAGGGCGGGGTTCACCCCGGCCATCGGCTCGTCCAGCATGACGACCTTCGGGTCGCTCATCAGCGCCCGTGCCATCTCCAGCAGCTTGCGCTGCCCACCGGAGAGAGTGCCGGCGAACTCGTCCTTCTTGGTGTCGAGCTTGAAGCGGCGCAGCAGCTCGAGCGCCTTCTCGGTGTTGGCCTTCTCCTGCGCCCGCCACAGGCCGGGCACCAGCGCGGAGAAGAAGCCCTCACCCTTCTGGCCCTGGGCGCCGAGCAGCATGTTTTGCAGCACGGTGAGCCGGGACAGCGCCTTGGTGAGCTGGAAGGTGCGGACGACGCCGAGGCGGGCGACCTGGTGCGAGGGCAGCTTGCCCAGCGGGCGGCCGTCGAAGGACCAGGTGCCGCCGTCGGGCTGGTCGAACCCGGTGAGCAGGTTGAACAGCGTGGTCTTGCCGGCGCCGTTCGGGCCGATCAGCCCGGTGATGCCGCCGCGCTGGATCTCCAGGTGGTCGACCGAGACGGCGGTCAGGCCGCCGAAGGTGCGGGTCACCCCGTCGACGACGATCGTCGGGTCCGGCTTGGCGACGCCGACCTCCCACGGGATGTCCCGCAGGGCTGCCTGGGCGAGCCGCTGCGGCGCGGCGCCGGTGGACGCGGCGTGCGCGCCGGTGGGGATGGGCTCAGCGGGCATCGAGCATCACCTCTCGTCGGTCACCGAAGATGCCCTGCGGCCGGAACACCAGCAGCAGGATCAGCCCCAGACCGATGATGACGAAGCGGATCTGTGCGACGTCGGTCGTCGAGAGCAGGCCCTCGGGGATGACGCCGGTCTGGATGAGGCTCCGGAGACCGGAGTCGGCGAACTGGATGATGAAGTACATCAGCATGGCGCCGGCGACGGGACCGAGCACGCGCGCCGCGCCACCGAGGATGAGCGCGCCGTAGGCGAGGAACGTGTTGGCGTTCTGGTACTGGTCCGGCGTGGCCGAGCCCGTGCCGAGGGCGTAGATCATGCCGCCCAGCGCCCCGAAGACGCCACCGAGGACCAGCGCCTGCATCTTGTAGACGTACACGTTCTTGCCGAGGGCGCGCACGGCGTCCTCGTCCTCGCGGATCGACTTCACGACCCGGCCCCACGGGCTGCGGACCAGGCCCCAGATGAGCAGGCAGGCCAGGGCGACCAGGGTCCAGCCCACCGCGGTCACCCACAGGTCCGCGCCGCTCCAGAAAGTGCCCAGCAGCCGGTACCGGCGGCTGGTGTCCCACGGGGCGAGCTCGACGAAGGCGTTGTTGAAGCCGGAGATGCCGCGGGAGCCGTTGGTGACCGGCGTCGCGGAGACCGATCGGAAGAGCAGGCGGAGCCCCTCCGCCGTCGCGATGGTCGCGATGGCCAGGTAGTCGGCGCGCAGCCGCAGCGTGGGCAACCCGAGGAGCAGGGCGAGGAGGACGGCGCCGGCGATGCCGATGGCCACGCCGACCCAGAAGTTCAGCCCCCACTGGCTGACCGAGACCGCGATGCCGTAGGCGCCGACCATCGCGAAGGCGATCTGGCCGAAGTTGAGCAGCCCGGTGTACCCGAACTGCATGTTGATGCCGAGCGCCAGCAGGGCCAGGAACACGGCCTGGAAGCCGAGGCCCGCCTTGACGGCGATCGCCAGTGCGTCGATGAACTCACCCATTGCTCAACCCACCCGAACCCGGCTGCCGAGGATGCCCTGCGGCCGCACCATGAGGATCACGATCAGCAGCAGCAGCCCGCCGACGTACTTGATGTCGTTGGGGATGACCAGCGTGGACATCTGCACGAAGACGCCCACGACGATGCTGCCGACCAGGGCGCCGTAGGCAGTGCCGAGCCCGCCCAGGGTGACGCCGGCGAACATCAGGAGCAGCAGGCGGAAGCCCATGTCCCACTGCACCTCGTCGGAGAGGCCGAGCAGCACGCCGCCCAGGGCCGCGAGTGCGCCGCCCATCATCCAGACGACCAGGATGACCCGGTTGACGTCGATGCCGGAGGAGGCCGCGAGGTCGCGGTTGTCGGCGACGGCGCGCATCGCCTTGCCGATGCTGGTGCGCTGCAGCATGAGCGCGACCAGCACGAGCACGACGAGGGCGATGACGATCGAGTAGAGGTCCTTGTCCGTCAGGTTGAAGGGGCCGTAGTCGACCGCCCGCTGGCCCCGGTAGTCGGCGTAGGCCTCGGAGCTGCCGCCGAAGAAGATCTGGTAGCCGTAGCGGAGCAGCAGCGACAGGCCGATGGAGATGACCAGCGCGGCCACCAGCCCGGTGCCCCGCCGCCGCAGCGGCCGCCACAGCAGCCGCTCGTTGGCCGCGCCGATGAGGGCGCCGATGAGCATGGCCAGCAGTGCGGCCGGGATGAGCGGCACCCCGCCGTCGACGTTGATGAACCAGGCGACGATCGCCCCGATGGTGACCAGCTCGCCGTGCGCGAAGTTGGTGAGCCCCGTGGTGCCGAAGATGAGCGAGAGGCCGACGGCGGCCATGGCGATCAGCAGCCCGAAGCGCAGGCCGTCGACCAGGAGCTGGATCCACAGGACCGTGCCGCCCCCGGAGTTCCGGCTGCCGTCGTCCAGGCCGATGATGACGCCCTGGTTGCGGCCGGCGTCGACGGTGACGGTGCGGCTGTTGCCCGCGGCGAACTCCACGCCCTCGGGCAGCGCGTCCTCGGGGACGGTGACCGTGTACTCGCCGGGGCCGGGCACCTCCACGGAGAAGCGGCCGTTCTCGTCGGTCTCGTCGGTGCCGACCTCGTCACCGTCGGGGGTCGTGACGACGACCTCGACCCCTTCGATCGGTCCGCTGAGGCTGGTGCGCAGGGTGCCCGAGACGGACTCCCCCTGGGCGCGGGCGACACCGGGGGTCAGCGTGGCCAGGCCGGCGGTGAACAGCGCGACCAGCAGCAGGTGCAGGGCGGTGAGGCCCCTGCGGCGCGCTGCACCGGCCGGCGTCCGAGACCCTGCTCGCGCGGGCCTGCTTCGTCGACCGTGCCGGCGGACACGGCCCGTCGGGTGCGTCACTCGACCTCCTCGGCGGATTCGTTGAGGTCGGAACCTAACGCAGTTGCCGGGTCCTGCCGCCACCATGCGCCGAGCTGTGACCTTTCCGCGACACGCCGTGGCGTCCGGGTCGCGCACAGTGGTGAAGCACCGGCGCGGTCGGGTGACGGGTGGCTCAGCCCCCGTCGCGGCCGGCCGGGCGCCGCGCGGCGAGGGTCATGCAGGTCAGCCGCGCGGTGGCGGTGCGCCGTCCCTGGTCGTCGGTGACGTCGATGAGGAAGGTGGAGAGCGTGCGGCCCCGGCGCACCGGCGTGCAGACGGCGGTCACCGTGCCCGCGGTCGCCGCGCGGAGGTAGCTGACGTTGAGCTCGATGCCGACGACCTGCCGGTCCGGGCCGGCGCCCACGGCCGCGGCCATCGACCCGATCGTCTCCGCGAGCGTGCAGGTGGCGCCGCCGTGCAGGAGGCCGAAGGGCTGCTCGTTGCCCGCGACCGGCATCGTCGCGACCAGCCGGTCGGGGTTCCAGTCGGTGATCCGCACGCCGAGCTTGTCGTCGAGAGGGCTGCTGATGCCGTCGGGCAGCCAGTCCGGGGGAGGGGTGCTCACGGCACGGCACGGTAGTGGCCCCGTCGCAGGGACCCGCGGCGAGCGTGCGAGTCGTGGGGGCGACGGAGTCCTTTCACTACGATCGGCGGCGATGTCCGCTCCGGTCTCCACCTCCGCGCCCGCCGCCTCTTCGAGCCCGGGCACCCGCCCGCGGCTGCTGCTCCTCGACGGGCACTCGCTGGCCTACCGGGCGTTCTTCGCGCTGCCGGTGGAGAACTTCTCGACCACCACGGGCCAGCCGACGAACGCCGTCTACGGCTTCACGTCGATGCTGATCAACATCCTGCGCGACGAGCAGCCCACGCACCTCGCCGTCGCCTTCGACGTCGGCCGGAAGACGTTCCGGAGCGAGATCTTCGCCGAGTACAAGGCCAACCGCGCCGAGAGCCCGACCGACTTCCGCGGGCAGGTCAGCCTCGTGCAGGAGGTGCTCGGCGCGCTGCGCGTCCCGGTCATCACCGCCGAGGGCTACGAGGCCGACGACGTCATCGCCACGCTCACCGTGCAGGCCGTCGAGCAGGGCATGGACGTGCTGATCGCCACCGGCGACCGCGACGCCCTGCAGCTGGTCAACGAGCACGTCACCGTGCTGTACCCGCGCAAGGGCGTCTCGGACATGACGCGCTTCACGCCGGAGGAGGTCGAGACCAAGTACGGCCTGTCGCCCGCGCAGTACCCCGACTTCGCGGCGCTGCGGGGCGACCCCAGCGACAACCTGCCCAGCATCCCGAGCGTCGGCGAGAAGACCGCCGCCAAGTGGGTGCGCGAGTACGGCTCGCTGGACGCCCTCGTCGACCAGGTGGACACCGTCAAGGGCAAGGTGGGGGAGAAGCTGCGCGAGCACCTCTCCTCCGTGCTGCAGAACCGGCGGCTCACCGAGCTGGACCGGCAGGTGCCGCTGGAAGTGGGGCCGGCCGACCTCGCCGTCCAGCCGTGGGACCGCAACGAGGTGCACACCCTCTTCGACAACCTGCAGTTCCGCGTGCTCCGCGACCGGCTCTTCGCCACCCTCACCAGCGCCGAGCCGGAGGTCGAGGGCGGCTTCGACGTCACCGTCGACGAGGTGCCGGCCGGCGGGCTGGGCGCCTGGCTCGACGCGCACGCCCGCACCGGCCGCACCGGTGTGATCTTCCGCGGCACCTGGGGGCGCGGCGCCGGCGAGCTGACCGGCCTGGCCCTGGCGGCGGCCGACGACCACACCGCCTTCGTCGACCTGGGCCCGGCCCTGGACGTCGCGGACGAGCAGGCGCTGGCCGCCTGGCTCGCCGACGCCGACCGGCCGAAGGTGGTGCACGAGGTCAAGGGCCCGCTGCTGGCGATCTGGGCCCGCGGCTGGGAGCTCGCCGGGGTGGTCAGCGACACCGCGCTCGCCGCCTACCTCGCGTTGCCAGGGCAGCGCTCCTTCGACCTCGGCGACCTGGCGGTCCGCTACCTGCGCCGGGAGCTCAAGGACGCCGCCGAGCCGGAGGAGCAGCTGACCCTCGACGGCCTGGGCCCCAGCGAGGACGACGTCGCCGCCGAGGCCGCGAAGGCCGACGTCCTCAAGGCCGTGGCGGTCAACGACCTCTCCGACGCGCTCGAGCAGGTGCTCGGCCAGCGCGGCGGCGGCCACCTGCTCGGCGAGATCGAGCTGCCGCTGACGTTCGTGCTGGGCCGCATGGAGCACCGAGGAATCGCCGCCGACCTGGAATTCCTGCACGAGCTGCAGCGGGAGTTCGCCGAGGGGGTCGCCGCCGCGGCGGCCGAGTGCTACGCCGTCATCGGCCGCGAGGTGAACCTCGGCTCGCCCAAGCAACTGCAGATCGTGCTCTTCGACGAGCTCGGCCTGCCCAAGACGAAGAAGAACAAGACCGGCTACACCACCGACGCCGAGGCGCTGACCAACCTGCTCGCCCAGACCGGGCACCCGTTCCTCGAGCACCTCATGCGCCACCGCGACGTCACCCGGCTGCGCACCGTCATCGACGGGCTGATCCCCATGGTCGACGACGCCGGGAGGATCCACACCACCTTCCAGCAGACCATCGCGGCGACCGGGCGGCTCTCCTCGACCGACCCGAACCTGCAGAACATCCCGATCCGCACCGCCGAGGGCCGACGGATCCGCCAGGCCTTCGTCGTCGGGCAGGGCTACGAGTCGCTGATGACGGCCGACTACAGCCAGATCGAGATGCGGATCATGGCGCACCTCTCGGGCGACGAGGGGCTCATCGAGGCCTTCATGTCGGGGGAGGACCTGCACTCCTTCGTCGCCTCGCGCGCGTTCGACATCCCGATCGAGGAGGTCGACCCGGAGATGCGCCGCCGGATCAAGGCGATGAGCTACGGGCTGGCCTACGGGCTCTCCGCCTACGGGCTGTCCGGGCAGCTGCGCATCTCCGTCGAGGAGGCGCGCGAGCAGATGCACGCCTACTTCGAGCGCTTCGGCGGCATCCGCGACTACCTCGACGGCGTCGTGGACGACGCCCGCCAGACCGGCTACACCGAGACGACCCTGGGCCGGCGGCGCTACCTGCCCGACCTCACCAGCGACAACGGGCAGCGCCGGCAGATGGCCGAGCGCATGGCGCTCAACGCCCCCATCCAGGGCTCCGCGGCCGACGTCATCAAGGTGGCGATGCTGAACGTGGAGAAGGCGATCGCTGCCGAGGGGCTGGCCTCGCGGATGCTGCTGCAGGTCCACGACGAGCTCGTGCTCGAGGTCGCGCCGGGGGAGAAGGAGGCCCTGGACGAGCTGGTCCGCCGGGAGATGGCGGGCGCCGCGCAGCTGTCGGTGCCGCTCGAGGTCTCCGTCGGCGTCGGCGCGAGCTGGGACGCCGCGGCCCACTGACGGCAGGCGTCCCGCGTTACAGGCTGTTGTCGATCCGGGCCGGTCGGCCCGTCGGATGTGTCACGGGCCGCTCCCTGGCCCACACCGGGTCCATGGGCTTCCCCGCACCTTCCGGTCCGACCCGTCCACCGGTCCCCGCCTGGCTCGCCACGTCCTCGGCCGTGGGCGGCCGGCTGCTCGTGCTCGCCGTCCTGCTGTGGCTCCTCGCGGGCTTCGCGGTCAAGCTGACGCTGCCCCTGGTGGCCGTCCTCATCGCGCTGCTCGTCGCCGGCATCCTGACGCCGCTCGTGGAGTGGTCGCACGGTCGCGGGGCGCCGCGCTGGCTGGCCGCGGGCGGGGCGGTGCTGCTCCTGGTCGGCGTCCTCGGTGCCGTGCTCCTGGCCCTGGGTGCGCGCATCTCCGGCCAGCGGCCCCGGTTGCGGGAGCAGTTCCAGCAGGTCGCCTCGGACCTGTCGCAGCGCTTCGGCGTCGAGTTGCCGGGCCTCGGCTCTGCCGGCTCCGGCGGGGGCGGATCGGGCGGTGGTACCACCGCCGGCGACCTGCTCGCCCCCGCGCGGACGGTGGCCGAGGTGGTGGTCGGCGCCTTCCTGGTCGTCGCCCTGGCCTACCTCTTCCTGCACGGTGGCCCGGGGATCTGGCGCTGGCTGCTGGGGAAGTTCGGCGACCGGCTGCGGGAGGACGTCGACGCCGGCGGCCGCGCGGCCTGGACCACCGTGGGTGGCTACGTCCGCGGCCTGACGATCGTGGCGCTCTTCGACGCGGTGGGCATCGGGGTCGGCCTGCTGGTCATCGGGGTCCCGCTGGCGCTGACCCTCGCGGCGCTGCAGTTCCTGGCGTCCTACATCCCGACGATCGGCGCCTTCGTCGCGGGGCTGGTCGCCGTCGTCGTCGCCTACGCCTCCGGGGGGCTGGCCACCGCCGCGCTGGTCCTGGGGCTGGTCGTGGTCGTGCAGCAGCTCGGCAACTCGTTCGTGGAGCCCTACGTGATGCGCAACCGGCTGCCCCTCAACGCCGCGACGGTGCTGCTCGCGGTCACCGTCGGGGGGGTGCTGTGGGGGATCGCCGGGGCGCTGCTGTTCGTGCCGCTGGCCGCCGCGATCTCCGCCGCCGCCCACGAACTGTGGGTGCGGCACGGGCGCCGGCCCGTCGCGGGCGGGTGACCCCTCACGCGGGCGCGCGGCAGACCAGGATCAGCGTGCCCGGGACCAGGGCGCCGCGCTCGGGGGACCACTGCCCCCAGCTCTCCGTGCGGCCGGGCGTCCACTCCGGCTCGACCAGGTCCTCCAGCACCAGACCGGCGCCCACGACGGCGCGCACCCAGTCGCCCACGGTGCGGTGGTGCTCCACGTAGACGGCCCGGCCGCCGTCGTCGGTCTCCACGTAGGGGGTGCGGTCGAAGTAGGAGGAGACGATCCGCAGGTCCTCCGGGTCGGGGGAGTCGGGGAACGGCCAGCGCATCGGGTGGTTGACCGACGCGACGAAGCGCCCACCCGGTCGCAGCACCCGGGCCACCTCCCGCAGCGCCCCCTCGACGTCGGCGACGAACGGCAGCCCGCCGAACGCCGAGCAGGCCAGGTCGACGCTGGCACCGGCCAGCGGGAGCGCACCGGCGTCGGCCTGCAGCAGCGGGACGTCGACGCCGGTGGAGCGGTTGAGCTCGGCGGCGTGCGCGAGCATCCCGGCCGAGAGGTCCATCGCCACGACCTCGGCGCCCGCGGTCCGCAGCCACCGGGCGCACGGCGCCGAGCCGCAGCCGATCTCCAGCACCCGGCGGCCGGCGACCTCGCCCAGCAGGTGCGCGTCCGCCTCGCGCAGGCCCTCGGGGCACCACAGGAAGTCGGCGTCACCGAGGTCGGAGCCGTGCTCGGCGAGGTACGCCGGCGCCGCCGCGTCCCACCACCGGCGGTTGGCCCGCGCCGACTCCTCGGTGCCGGCGGCGCGGCGGGCCACCCCGCCCGCCGCGGGGTAGCCGTCGCTGCCGAGGGGGAGGCCCGGGCCGGCGGAGGGTGCGCTCATGACACGCCGATCGTGACACGCCGCCGGCCGGGGAAGACCGGTCGCACCCAGGTGGACCGCGCGCGCCCGGCGTCCGTACCATGGAGAGGCGCCAGAGGTCTGTCGTGCCCTTCCCCTTCGGGAATGCCCGCGCCGGTTCTCCCCGCTGTACCTCCCCGCGGTCCGACGGCCGCGGGTCGTCCTGTCCCTACGCATAAACCGTCCGGAGCAACCAACCACATGACCTCCACTCAGGTCCGTCCTTCCAGCACCCCCCAGGTCGCCATCAACGACATCGGCACCGCCGAGGACTTCCTCGCGGCGATCGACCAGACGATCAAGTACTTCAACGATGGCGACATCGTCGAGGGCGTCATCGTCAAGGTGGACCGGGACGAGGTGCTGCTGGACATCGGCTACAAGACCGAGGGCGTCATCCCCTCGCGCGAGCTGTCCATCAAGCACGACGTCGACCCCAACGAGGTCGTGAGCGTCGGCGACGAGGTGGAAGCCCTGGTCCTCCAGAAGGAGGACAAGGAAGGGCGGCTGATCCTCTCCAAGAAGCGTGCGCAGTACGAGCGCGCCTGGGGCACGATCGAGGCCAAGAAGGAAGCCGACGAGGTCGTCACCGGCACCGTCATCGAGGTCGTCAAGGGTGGCCTCATCCTCGACATCGGCCTCCGCGGGTTCCTCCCCGCCTCGCTGGTCGAGATGCGTCGCGTCCGCGACCTGCAGCCCTACGTGGGCCGCGAGCTCGAGGCGAAGATCATCGAGCTCGACAAGAACCGCAACAACGTCGTCCTCTCGCGCCGCCAGTGGCTGGAGCAGACGCAGTCCGAGGTGCGCAGCGAGTTCCTCAACAAGCTCGCCAAGGGCCAGGTGCGCTCGGGTGTCGTCTCCTCGATCGTCAACTTCGGTGCGTTCGTGGACCTGGGCGGCGTCGACGGCCTCGTGCACGTCTCCGAGCTGTCCTGGAAGCACATCGACCACCCGTCCGAGGTCGTCGAGGTGGGCCAGGAGGTCACCGTCGAGGTCCTCGACGTCGACCTGGACCGCGAGCGGGTCTCCCTGTCGCTGAAGGCGACGCAGGAGGACCCGTGGCGTCAGTTCGCCCGCACGCACCAGATCGGGCAGGTCGTCCCCGGCAAGGTCACCAAGCTGGTCCCCTTCGGTGCGTTCGTGCGCGTCGACGAGGGAATCGAGGGCCTGGTGCACATCTCCGAGCTGGCCGAGCGCCACGTGGAGATCCCGGAGCAGGTCGTGCAGGTCGGCGACGAGATCCTGGTCAAGGTCATCGACATCGACCTGGACCGCCGCCGGATCTCGCTGTCGCTCAAGCAGGCCAACGAGGGTGTCGTCGGCGACGAGGAGACCTTCGACCCGGCCGCCTACGGCATGGCCGCCTCCTACGACGAGCAGGGCAACTACATCTACCCCGAGGGCTTCGACGCCGAGACCGGCGAGTGGCTCGAGGGCTACGACGAGGCCCGCGAGACGTGGGAGCGGCAGTACGCCGAGGCCCAGGCCCGCTTCGAGGCGCACCGCAAGCAGATCGCGGCGGCCAAGGAGGCCGACGCCGAGGCTGCGGCCGGCGGCAGCTACTCCAGCGCCGAGCCCACGCCGGACGCCCCGAGCACCGGCGGCACGCTCGCCAGCGACGAGGCGCTCGCCGCGCTGCGCGCGAAGCTGGCCGGCGGGGAGTGATCTGAGGGTCTGAGACCCGCAGGCACCGCACGTCGGAGGCCCAGGACCCGGTGGTCCTGGGCCTCTGGCGTTCCCGGGCCCGGCGACCATTCGGGAGCGGCGGGTGCACCGAACTGCGCGAGCACGACGAAGGCCCGTGGACGGTGTCCACGGGCCTTCGTCGGAAGCCGGGTGCACGGGGCCCGCTCCTGCGCGCTCCTGCGCTGCGCCACCGCGAGGGCGGGGCGGGCGGGGGGCTACAGGCTGAGGATGATGGCGAACGCCGTGCGGGGGCGCCCGCCGGAGCCCGCGAGGAAGCTCCAGGTGTGCCGGCCGGTGGTCGGCGTGGAGAACATCCAGCGCAGCAGCGAGCTGCGGTGGGCGACGGCGGGGCGCTGGTACTGCATGCGCTCCCGGACGGCCGGGATGTCGGCGCAGCGCACGCCCGTGGCAGAGCCGAGCCGGTGCCGGCCGGCGGCGCGGGACGACGGGGACGCAGCGGGCGTGTGACGGGACATGTTCTCGGTCTACCTCTCTCGGCGGGGAAAATCGCCGGGGCAGACGTTAACGGTGGTGCGCGTGTGACTGCTGCGACGCGCCCGGCGCGTCGCCGGCGTGTTACCTCTCCGTGATCTCCGGGAGGGATGGGTCGCTACTGTCCGTGCGTGCTGAGGATCGGACTGACGGGCGGGATCGGCTCGGGCAAGAGCACCGTGTCCAGGTTGCTGGCCGAACGTGGCGCCGTGGTCGTGGACGCCGACCTGATCGCCCGGGAGGTGCTCGAACCCGGGACGCCGGGCCTCGCCGCGGTCGTGAGGGAGTTCGGCGAGGGGGTGCTGGCCGAGGATGGCTCCCTGGACCGGGCGGCGCTGGCGGCCATCGTCTTCTCCGACGAGGAGGCGCGGCGGCGTCTCGACGCCCTGGTCCACCCGCTCGTGCGGCAGCGGTCGGCCGAGCTGGTCGCCGCGGCTCCCGAGGACGCCGTCGTCGTCAACGACGTGCCATTGCTCGTGGAGACCGGGCAGGCGGGGAGCTACGACCTCGTCGTCGTCGTGGAGACGCGGCAGGAGATCCGCGTGGCCCGGCTGGTGGAGCGGGGCCTGACCGAGGCCGACGCGCGCGCCCGCATCGCCGCCCAGGCGACCGACGGGCAGCGGCGCGCGGTCGCCGACGTCGTCCTCGACAACAGCGGGAACCTGCAGCACCTGGCCGAGCAGGTCGACCGGTTCTGGTCGGAGCGGGTCCAGCCGATCCGTGGCTGACGGGGGACTCGCTGCTCCGTCGCCGCCGGCAGCTCCTGCTGTGCCTCGGCTGGGCCCTGGCCTCGCGGCGACGGTTGCGCCAGGAGGGGACGGCCCGAGACGGGGCGGCCGCGCCGGCTCGATCTCGCCGTGCGGAGGACGGCGACCGTCTCGTCGGCGACCTCCACCTCCGCCGGTAGGCCGCCGGAACGACAAGACCCCGGGCGCCTGTCGGCATCCCGGGGCCTTCGTGTGGTGGGCGATACTGGGTTCGAACCAGTGACCTCTTCCGTGTCAAGGAAGCGCGCTACCACTGCGCCAATCGCCCGATCCGGCCGGTGGGCCGGCTCCCTCCTCCGCGCTCGTGCCCCGCGAGGAAGCGACGAGGTGGAGACGGGATTTGAACCCGTGTAGACGGCTTTGCAGGCCGTTGCCTCGCCTCTCGGCCACTCCACCGCACGCGGGCACCAGTCTCTCGACCGGTGCCCGAGGTTCCGAGCGGACGACGGGATTCGAACCCGCGACCCTCACCTTGGCAAGGTGATGCTCTACCAACTGAGCCACGTCCGCGTTACGGGAAGAACTCTAGCGGACGCCCTGAGGGGGTGTGCAGGGGGGGTCCCCCATCCCTCTCCCCGGTGGCCCGCCGGAGCGTTTCCGCTGGTCAGCGCCCCGGTGTGTCGGGTCCGCCGTTGGACAGCAGGGCGTCGAGCTCCTGGTCGAGCTGCAGCAGCGCGCCCTCCGAACCCGACGGCACCAGGGCCTCGGTGTGCCGCAGGAAGGCCGAGACCGTCGCGCGGGAGAGCTCGAAGAGGGCCTCTCCCGACGGGGCGCGCAGGTGCAGGTAGAGCAGGTCCGACGTCGCGCGCGCCGGCCAGATCCGGACGTCGCCGTCGCCCGCGGGGTGCTCGAGACCGGCCTGGAGCAGCTCGCGGCTGACCAGCCAGGCGATGCCCTCCTCGCCGTCGACCGCGCCGTCCTGCTCGCCGGCGTCGCCGAAGGCGATGCGCACCGCGTAGGGGTCGGTCGGGTCGTAGCACAGCAGCGCCGGGACCTCGGTCCAGGACCGCGGGCCGACCAGCTGGAGAGTGATGGGCGAGATGTGGCCCGAGGTCCATCGGCTCGTCATGACAGTTCCAACGAGCGCGCTTGGCAGAAGTGACGTGCTGGGTCTCGTCGAGTCACAGCAGCATCATGCGTCACGGACGGGTGTTGCAAACCGGATGGGCGCGTCGCACCGAACTCCTCGTGTGACGATGGGCGCCGTGAGCCGACCGGTCCTCCGGCCGGAGGACGGCGTCGGCGACGTCGAGATCCTCCGGCGCATCCGTGCCGGGGACCGGAACGCCGTCGACGAGCTGTACCAGCGCTTCCGCCGGCCGGCGTTCGCCCTGGCGCGGCGCATCCTCGGGGACGACGGTCTGGCCGAGGACGTGCTGCAGGACGTGTTCCTCGGCGTGTGGCGGGACCCGGACGCCTACGACCAGGCCCGCGGCAGCTTCTCCTCCTGGCTGCTGGCCGTCGTCCACCACAAGGCGGTCGACGCCGTGCGCCGCGAGGAGTCGCAGCGCCGTCGTCAGCACCGGGCCGAGGACGAGGCGGCGCTCGAGGGGCCGGTGGCCGCCCGGGACGTCGAGGACGACGCCTGGTCCCGCGTGGTGTCCCAGCAGGTGCGCTCAGCGCTGGGCGAGCTGCCCGCGGCCCAGAAGGAGGCGCTGACGCTGGCCTACTACGGGGGCTACACGCAGCGGGAGGTGGCGGCCCTGACGGGGACGCCGCTCGGCACGGTCAAGACCAGGATGCTGGCCGGCATGCGCCGGCTCCGCTCGGAGCTCGGCGGGCTGGCCGGCCCGCCAGGGGGCAGTGCGCTGGAGGGCGGCTCGCCGGTGGACGGGACGACGCGATGAACGGCGAGCACGCGTACGACGAGCTCGCGGTCGGCTGGGCCCTGCACTCCCTCGAGCCGGAGGACGACGCCCGGTTCGCGCGGCACCTGCCCACCTGCGAGCGCTGCGCCCGCACGGTGGCCGAGACCTCGGAGCTCATGGCCGCCATGGCGCACGACCTGCCGGCCGCTGAGCCCTCCCCGCAGCTCCGTGACCGCCTCCGGGCCGCCGTCGACGCGACCGAGCAGCTGCCGTCCCGGGCGGCCGCCGAGGCGCCGGCTCCCGCACCCCTCCGCGAGGAGGCGCCTCCGGTGCCCCGCCCGGCGCCGGGGCGGCGCAGGCTGCTGCCCCGGGCGCTGGTCGCGGCGGCGGTCGCCGCCGTCGTCGGGCTGGGCGTGTGGGTGGCCGCGCTGGACCGCGCCCGTGACGACCTGCGCGCCACGGTCGCGGCCCAGGAGGAGGTCGTTGCCGAGCTGCTGCGCCCCGGCCGGGCCGCGATCGCGCCGCTGACCGCCGAGGACGAGCGCCAGGTGGCAACCGTCGTGGTCCGGGAGGGGGACGTCCAGGTGGTCACCGACGGGCTGGAGCGCAACGACACGTCGTCCACGACCTACGTGGTGTGGGGGCTCGGCGCCGGGGACCCGGTGGCGCTCGGGGAGTTCGACGTCGTGCGTTCGCAGATCGAGGTCCGGGCCGTACGCTCCGAGGGGACCGGCCTCGACGACTTCCCCGCATACGGCATCAGCATCGAGCCCGGTCGGCAGGCTCCGTCGGCACCGACGGAGGTAGTGGCGACCGGGCAGGTGACCAGCTGAGCGCGCGAGAGACGACGACGGGGCCCGTGGCTGAGGCGCGCCAGCAGCCGGAGACCCCGGGCGAGCGGCGGACGCGGTACGACAACGACGACGTGCACAGCCTGCGCGAGCGCGTCGCCGGGGCACGCTGGCGCCGGCGTCTCGCGCTCCGCCGCGGCCTGAACCACAGCTACCGGGTGGGCGTCGGCATCGTCGGCAGCCTGATCGTCGCCATGGGCCTGCTCACCATCCCGCTGCCCGGCCCGGGCTGGCTCACCGTGCTCGCCGGCCTGTTCATCCTCGCCACGGAGTTCACGTGGGCCGAGCGGACGTTGGAGTTCACCAAGCGCCACGTCACCCGCTGGACCGAGTGGGTCGGCGCCCAGCGGGTCTGGGTCCGGCTGCTCATCGGGCTGGCGACCGCCGCGTTCGTGTACGGCATCCTCGTCGTCTCGCTGCACCTCATGGGGGTGCCCGACTGGGTGCCGGGGTGGGTGCCGCTCTGGCGGTGAGCGTCTGGCACAATCGGACGCGCAACGGGCGATTGGCTCAGTGGTAGAGCGCTTCGTTCACACCGAAGAGGTCACTGGTTCGAACCCAGTATCGCCCACCGGCACGCAGGGCCAGGGAAACCCGGAGACGGGGGAACCTGGCCCTGCGTCGTCTCCCGGCGGGCGCGGGGGCGCCGGGGCGCGGATCGCGGGACCATGGACGGCGATGACCGCGCAGCCCGACCGCGCCGCCCGGCTCCAGCTGGTGCTGGACCGCGACGGCCCCACCTGCGTGTGGTGCGGGCGCACCTTCTCCCCGCTGGTCACCCCCACCACCGAGCACGTCGTGCCCCGCGTCAAGGGCGGGCCGTCGTGGCTGGAGAACGAGGTGGCGGCGTGCCGCCGGTGCAACGGGGAGCGGGGGCACCGCAGCCCGGTCGAGTGGCTGGAGGAGTGCCGCCGGCGGGGGTGGCCGGCCGACGCGACCCGCCTGGCCCGCGCCCTGGACGGCCTGGCCGTGGCGATCGCCCGCACCGGTGGCCAGCGGCGGGCCCGCCCCTACCTGGACGCCCAGCTCCGGCGCCTGCGCCGGTCCCGGCCGGCGGCCTAGGGTCGGTGCCGTGACGACGACCGGGCGCGTGGCGCGCATCTGGGTCTACCCCGTGAAGTCCCTCGGCGGCACCGCCCGGGAGAGCGTCCACGTGGACACGGCCGGCCCGGCGGGCGACCGCGCCTGGACCGTCGTCGACGCGGCCAGCGGCGAGGTCGTGCGCGGCAAGCACGCCCCGGGCCTGGCCGTGCTCACCCCGACCGGCGACCCCGACGCCGATGCCCGGGCGGTCACCGGGGCGCTCGGCCGCCCGGTGCGGATCGAGCCGGCGCCCGGCGGCTCCGCGGCCGACGCCGCTCCCGTGCACCTGGTCTCCCGCCAGGCGATCGACCGGGCCGCGGCCGGCGACGTCCCCGAGGGCTGCTCGGTCGACGATCCGCGCGCCAACGTGCTGCTCGACCTGCCCGACGACGACGAGCGCACCTGGGTCGGCCGCGAGCTGCGCATCGGCACCGCCCGGCTGACCGTCGTCCGGACCCCCAAGCACTGCCTGGGCGTCTACGCCGAGGTCCGGCAGCCCGGCGAGATCTCCGTCGGCGACCCCGTGCTGCTCTAGCGTCGTCGCCCATGCGTCGCTGGTGGGCCGCCGGGGCGGCCGCGCTCCTGCTGACCGGCTGCGGCAGCGAGGCGGGTGCGCCCGCCGAGCGGGCCGGGGACCCCGTCGCCACGGCCCCCGCCGGTACCCCGGGACCGCCGCCGGAGCCGGAGAGCTTCACGCTCGTGGCGACCGGCGACGTGCTGGTGCACCAGGGGCGGGCGCTGACCTCCGGCGCGCTCCGCCCCGACGGCTCCTACGACTTCAGCGGTGTGCTCGCGCCGGTCTCCGGGATCATCGGCGGGGCCGACCTGGCCATCTGCCACCTGGAGACGCCGGTGGCGCCGGAGGGCGGGCCGTACCGCGGCTACCCGAGCTTCAGCGTCCAGCCCGAGATCCTCGACGCGCTGGCCGGTGCGGGCTACGACGTGTGCTCGACGGCGTCCAACCACTCGCTGGACGCCGGCTTCGACGGGCTCACCCGCACCCTGGACGCCCTCGAGCGGGTGGGGATCGCGGCCACCGGCACGTACCGCAGCGAGGGGGAGGGCGCGGAGCCGACGATCGTCGACGTGGCCGGCGTGCGGGTGGGCCACGTCGCCGCGACGTTCAGCCTCAACGGGGTGCCGCTGCCCGCGGGCCGGGAGTGGTCGGTCGACGTCGTCGCGGTGCCGGACGTCTCCGGGATGCTGGCCGGGGCGGCGCGGGCGCGGGCCGCGGGCGCGGACGTCGTCGTCGCCAGCCTGCACTGCTGCCAGGAGTACGACCACGACCCGACGGAGGGCCAGGTCGCCGCGGCCCGTGCGCTGCTCGCCTCCCCGGACGTCGACCTGGTGCTGGGCCACCACGCGCACGTGGTGCAGCCCTTCGAGCGCATCGACGGCGAGTGGGTCGCCTACGGCCTGGGCAACCACATCGCCGAGCACGCCACCCGGGGCTACCCGACGGAGGACTCGGTGGCCGCGCGCTTCACCTTCACCCGCGGGGACGACGGCCGGTTCGCCGTCTCGGTGGCCGAAGCGGTGCCGCTGCGCATCGAGTTCGGCGCCGGCGTGCGGGTGGTGCCGGCCGACCCGGTCAGCTTCGCGCGGATCGTCGACGTCCTCGACGGTCGGGGCGCGGTCGCGGCCGGGCTGGAGGTCGTCCGGGACTGAGCCGGGCGCGCACTAGGCTCGGGACCGCAGAAGGGGGGGGGGGGGGGGCCCCCCCGCCCCCACCCCCCCCACAACCACACACACACCCACCGAACTATACAAAAACCAAAAAAACC